>CAZZJN010000001.1:0-6370 GCA_964654505.1 uncultured Ardenticatenaceae bacterium
GTTCCCGCAATATCCTGCGGTCAACCTTATGATACGCCGGAGTGCTCTGCCCCATATATACGGCGCCGATCTGCATGGATGACTCAATCGACAACATCATTGACAAGCGATTTTCCAGCGCCAGACGCTTCATCGTAATTACCTTGGTCGTTCTCGTCACGCTCCAGGTCGTATTGTTCCTCGCCTTGTACGTCTCCTTCGACACGAGAGCGCTCACTGAATGGCTGCCGGAAGTCCTTCTGGCCATTCTGTTCACCCTGCTTGTCGGGGCATTGTCCCTTTTCGCGATGGATCGAGCGCGAGTGAATGTGCAAAAAGAGGTGGGGCAGATAGTCGGCCATGAATTGCACGACCTGAAAGCCGCTAACGACCGTTCCCGCTCGCTCCAGCTCATGGCATCAACGTTGAGCGCTACCCTCAGCTTCGAGCGCGTTGTCGAGCAGTCACTCGATGTATCCAGTCTGGCGCTGGATGAAATGGGTATCCCGCGCGAGTCCCTCGTCGGCGCTGTTTTTCTCTATGATGAAGAAGTTTTAAAGCCCATCGCCCGTCGTCGATTTCTGGGCAATGACAGCAGTCGCATCATCGCCGGAAAGGAGGGCGTCGTCGGCGCGGCACTCAGCCAGGCCGAGCCGGTCGTCACCAACGATCCCCAGGACGATCCTGAACTCCAGGTCTACGAAGCCTTCCGCGAATGCCTGACGGCCGTCTGCATCCCGCTTCGAGCCGGTTTCCAGTTATTCGGGGCGATGGTCATCGGAACCGATACGGCGGTTCATTTTGACCACGACCACATCGACCTGTTCAAGGCGGTGGGCGACCAGGCAGTCATCGCTCTGCAAAATGCCCAGCTCTACCAGCGGCTGGAAGCCGAGAAACAACGCCTGATCGAGGCCGACGAGGAAGCGCGCAAGGAGTTGGCTCGCGACCTCCATGACGGCCCCACACAAAGCATCGCCGCCATCGCCATGCGTATGGGGTTTGCCCGCAACATTATCGACCGCGATCCGGCGCGTGCCAAAGAAGAGCTTCTGAAGGTCGAAGCGCTGGCCAAACAGACGTCGGCCGAAATCCGCGGCATGCTTTTCACCCTGCGGCCGCTCGTTCTGGAAACCCAGGGGCTAGGCCCGGCCCTCGACGCCTTGTTGCGCCGCTATAGCGATGCCGACGGAATTGAGATGCACTTGATCGGAGCCGAAAACGGCCGCTTGCTCAGCAAATCCGCCCAGGTGGTCGTTTTTGCCATCATCGAAGAAGCCCTTAACAACGCCCGTAAATACTCCAAAGCTGAACTCATTGAGGTCCGGTTATGGCGGACCGATGGTCTGTTCGCGGCCGCTGTTCGCGACAATGGCATCGGCTTCGACACATACGACATTAACCGCGATTACAGCACCCGCGGCAGCCTGGGGATGGTCAACATGCGCGAACGCGCCGAACGAATCGACGGCTCCCTCCGCGTCGAATCGTCACCGGAGACAGGCACAACAGTAACGCTCGTCGTTCCCCTCGACAAGCATGGCGCCGCGACGGATCTGGAAGAAGACGACGAAGTTGATGAACCTCACCTGATCGATGCTCCCACGCCCAACCTCTGAACCGGCACTCTTCGGCCGTTTGTCCCTGCCCGTCATCGTCCTCCTGTCCTTGCTTGGCTATGGGTTGATCGCCCTGTGGTTTCCGCTTGTCCCCCACATCGCTCAGGTCCCGCCGGGCGACATCCGCAGCTTTGCCCCCACCCTGCCGGGTGGAATCGCCTACGCCCTGTTGGTGATCGGTTTGTTCGCGCTACTTGTCCCGGCATTTCGTCGCGCGGAGAGAAGCGGGACAGGCTCCCGTCCCTTGCTCTTCATCCTAATCGGGTCGTTTCTTTTGTCTCTGCCGTTACTGCTCACCTACCCGATCAACGCCACCGATATCTATCGCTACGTCATCCGCGGCCGTATTGCCTCCGTCTATGGTCAAAGTCCTTTCACTGTGCCCGCGGCCGGCTTTACCAACGACCCATTCATATCGTTGGCGGGGGAATGGGCCGGAGAGACGTCTCCCTACGGGCCTATCTGGGAGTTAGTAGCCTCAGGGATTACCGCCATCTCGGGCGACAATCTCCTGGCCGGGGTGTTGCTCTTCAAGCTGCTGGCGCTGGCCTGTTTACTGGCCACGACCGTGGTGCTCTGGTCGCTCCTGCCGGAGGGTCGATCTCGCGCCGCCTATACCTTGCTCTGGGCCTGGAACCCCGCCCTGCTTCTAATCTTTGTCGTCGACGGTCACAACGATGCCTTGATGGTCTTGTGGCTCACGCTAGGCTACTGGCTGACGCAACGTGGCCGGGCATCAACGGGATTCCTGGTCATGTCGCTGGCCGCGTTGACCAAACCGATCGCTGTTCTGGCGCTGCCTTTTTTCTTTATTGAACTCTTCCAGCATAGAAGCCCCGATCGTCGCCGCGCGCTGTTCATAACCGGGGTCGGCGTCCTGCTTCTCACCTGGCTGGCTTTTTTGCCGTGGGCCGAGTCGGGAAACTCATTGCAGACAACGCTCGATCTGGCTTCACGACTGCTGCGCGAAGCCACCGGCGGCGCGGCCTTCTCCCCCGCCGTCTGGGTCTATATGGCTTTAGGTCAGAATGTCGCTATAAAGACGATCGGCACCATCGCTCAGGGTTTGTTTGCGGCCGTCGCCCTCTGGCTGGTCTGGCTTGCAATTCGCGGCCGCCTGGCTCTACGTGGCGTGGCCGATACATTCTACGCCTACATCGTCACAGCTCTCAATTTCCGGTTATGGTACGCCACGTGGCCTTTCCCCTGGCTATTGCTGGATGCCGGAAACCAGACAAGCGCGTCGACCCGCCATGCTGCCTATCGACTGCGAGCGGGTCTCTGGTTTCTGCTCACTTCCCAAGTGTCTGTCATATTCTACGGCCATGTCAGGGTCCACCTGCTTGGCGGAGAGCACAGTGTGACGCATCTGATCGCCGTGCCGTCTGTGTTTGTTCTGCCGTGGCTTCTGGCACGCCTGCCTTTCCGCATCTCCGGCGATGAAGACCGGGTGTAACCGAGCGATTGGCGAACCGGAAGTGAAGACCGATTGTTACACTCTCCTGTAACTTCGGGAGCGATCCTTATGTGTTCGATCCAACACTTAACGATTCCTTCATAGCGAACCAGGCCGAAATTTGTTATGCTAGGCGCAAGATACGTCCCTTTGGGGAACGGTCTGTTTTGCTTGCGGCAAGGATACGCTGAGAACATGGCCCTTCTGGCGCAAATTATCGAATTGCTGAGCCGGCCGCCGGGCAGTGTGATCTACCATCTGCTGACGCTCTTCGCCTTGCAGATCATACTGGCCCTGGCCTATTCACGATGGCAGCGAGACGCCAACGATGAATCAGCGCGCCGCATGACTTTCGCCGCGGCCGGCATCCTCCTCGCCCGATTGATTTTGCTCTTCGCCGGTCTCATGATGGATGGTGATCCGGCGCGAGCGCGCATCGTCCTCCCGCCGATGGAACAAGCCATCGATATGGCCACGGTCATCCTGCTGGTGTGGGGGTTGGCTCCCTTTGCCATGGATCGGCCGCGCCTGGCCGACGGCATCCTGCTAATCAGCCTCATCGTCGTCGCCGTCATGTTCCTGTTCTTCTTCCAAGACTGGCAAAATCGCATCACTGCGACCGGTATCGCCACCTCCTACATCGGCACCGTACAAGCCTATGTCTGGGGCATCCTGCAGATGATGATACTTGGGGGCGGGTTGGTGTGGCTGGTTATGGAACGCACCAGTCGCCTCACCATGCGGCCCATCATCGTCGCCGTGGCTTTGCTGGCCCATATCGCCAACTTCTTTAATTATCCGGAGATCATCCCGTCCGGGACCGAGATCGCCTACTGGTTACGCATGGGCTATCTGGTGGCCTTTCCGCTTTGGGCTGTTTTGGCCTATCGGGAAAATCTGCGCGATCTGATGACTGCGGCCGAAGCCGACCATGCCCAGGCCGATCAACTGGCCCACAATCTGCGCCTGACAACGGGCGTCATCGGTGCGCGAACGCCCGAATTACGCCTTGAACAGGCCCTCGATTTGGTCACGGGCCTGATCCCAACCCAGCTCGCTACTATCGGGCTGATCGATGAAAACAATCCACAGCGCGTTATTTTCGGCCAGATGCGTACCAGGTCCGGCCGTAACACCGACTACAGCCGGCAGATCAAGCTATCCGATCATGCTGCGTTCCGGCTGGCTTATGAGCAACAACGCGGCATTGAACTTTTGCCGCGCGGTGTGGGAGCACGCCAGACCCACGAACTCTCCCAGCAGTTCAACGTCGGCGCATTAGGACCGGTCTTTGTCGAGCCGCTGGTTGCCGGGGGCCAATGTCTTGGTTTCCTGATGTTGGCCGCGTCCACGACCACCCAGAACTGGCCTGAGCGTGACCGGACGATCATCCCCGGCGTCGCCGCCTTTGTGGCTCAAGCTATAGCCGTCAACCGCCATGCGGACGACAAGAGAGATTCCCGTGGATTTGACCAACTCCCCGCCACAACTTTGGTTTCATCACACGGACCCGAACGTGACACCGGCAAGGAGCGCCTGATTCTGGAATTGGCCGAAACTCGCCGTATGCTGACGACGGCCGAGGAACGCGCCCGCCAGGCTGAATCGATGGCTGTCTTCCTGCAGCAGGGCGAACCGGGACAACCCACAACCGCTCTCCCGCTATTAGCCCAGGCGGCCGTCGGCCCGGCCCTGGAGTATGCCATGGAGAGCGTCCTGCCGCTGGTTCGCCAACGGGACCTCAAGCTGGATATTGCCCTGGATAGTGAACTGCCATTGTCGGCCGTGAAGGAAAGCGTGCTGCGTCAGTTGATCCTCAGCCTGCTGGAGAACTCCTGCCGGGCGTCGGCCGAGGATAGCTCCGTATTGGTGCGCGCCGAATCATCATCCGTAAACGGCAGTCACGCCGGTCGCTCTATTTCCCTGATGATAACCGACACCGGCGTGGGCATCAGGCCGGAGGATCGCGAACGAGTCTTTGATTCCAAATATTATCTTTCAGGGGGGCGCTCCATCCCCGGCGTTGGCGATAATAGCGCCAACCTCGCCGTAGTGCAGAAGCTGGCTCAGGCCAGCGGCGGCGACCTCAACTTTAAGAGCCAGGCCGGCGAGGGAACGACCTTCACCTTGCGTCTGCCGGCGGCCGAAGTACGACCGTGGACCTTGTTGAAGAGCGAACCGGACGCCAAAGACGGCCGGAAAGTGGCGGCCAAATCGCTGGTCGTGGCTGAGGAGGCCGGTCAGTGAGCAGCCCGAACGTCACGGATGACGAACGCGGCGACCAACGCCGGGATTGGCAATCCAATATCATCATGACGGCGGGGGTCATGGCCACCATTTTGCTGGCCTTCATCCTGGCCCAGCTCGATGCCTTGCAGGTTCGCGCCGTCATGGAGCAAACCGGCCTACCGATCGTCAACATCCAGGCCACGGCCGTCGCCATCGGGCAGATCATCTCCCTTGATCGGAACACAGAGGGGCAATCGCCGGCGGCCATTCCGATCGTCGAATCGCTTGGCCCCATCCCCAACGATTCAAACCCGCGCCCGGAATTTATTACCGGCGTCAGCGAAGAGGGCGTCATCTTTACCGTTTGCGGAGCGGTTCCTGAAGGTTGGTTGCTCTATACCGTCCAGCCGGGAGATACACTGGCATCGCTGGCCGGAGCTACCCAATCGACGGTCGCCGATCTGGCGGCCGCCAATTGCCTTTCCGCCGACCAGTTATCAGGAGGGATGCAAATACTGGTTCCGCAACAGCCGACAACAACGCTTTGCGGCCCACCGCAATGGTGGGTGCGCTACCAGGTTCGGCCGGGTGATACGCTCGGAGGTTTAGCCGCGACCCGTGGGACAACGATCGATGAGATTCTGCGAGCTAACTGTCGTGAAACGATGGATCTCCAGGCCGGACAATCGATCTTCCTGCCACCGGGCGCACCGGCAGGGGGTGGTGTATTCATCCCCCAGCCATCGTTGACCCCGCTACCAACTCCGGCGCCGGCGGCGACCTCAGCCCCATTGCCGACCTCGCCGGGAGGACCACCACCCGTGCAGCCATCTTCGACACCCGTTATTGTCCCTCCTTCGCCCACGAAGATCGTACCTCCAACGTCCGCGCCGCCCACGTTTGCGCCACCTACATCCGCGCCGCCAACATTCGTGCCGCCCACGTCACCGCCGCCGACATCACCGCCGCCGACATCACCACCACCGACGTCACCGCCACCGACGTCGCCGCCGCCAACGTCACCGCCACCGACATCACCACCGCCGACGTCGCCGCCGCCAACGTCGCCACCACCAACGTCGCCGCC
>CAZZJN010000001.1:6470-31094 GCA_964654505.1 uncultured Ardenticatenaceae bacterium
CCGACCGAACCACCGCCGACCGAACCACCGACGGCCGAGCCACCGACGGCCGAACCGCCGACAACGCCACCCCCCGATGGGAGAGGACGATAGAACTGCCTCCACTTGGATTAAGTCCGCGCTATTGCTATAATCGACCTCCGGCTGAGAGAAACCACATCCGAACGGAATCGCCGCAGGGCGTGATGTCTTTTGCCTCTTCGCCGAAGGGGAGAGGTTTCAAACCCGCTCCACTAAATAATTTAAACCATTTGGCGTCGACTGTTGACGCCAACTTGAACGAGAAAACGCAGAATGGGTGATATCGAAGAGCTGCGGCAGTCGATCCTGGCCCAGGTTGCCGAATTTTACGAAAAAGCTCACCGAAACCGGCCTTTTGAACCGGGCAAAACAACTGTAAATTATGCCGGTCGCGTCTTTGACGAGACGGAAATCCAGAACATGATCAGCTCTGTGCTTGATTTCTGGCTCACTGCCGGCCCGTATGCCGAGGAGTTTGAAAAGCTGCTGGGCAATTTCATCGGCGTCCGTGAGGTCATCCCGGTCAATTCCGGATCATCAGCAAATCTGGTCGCCCTGACCACTTTGTGCTCCCGAAAATTGCCGGATGGACTACGCCCGGGGGATGAGGTCATCGTCCCTGCCGTCAGCTTCCCTACCACGGTCAACCCCGTCATCCAGAATCACCTGACGCCGGTGTTCATTGACAGCTGCTACGGTGATTTCAATCTCAACGTATCCCAACTGGAAGAGGCTGTTTCACCACGTACCCGGGCGCTGATGTTCGCCCACACGCTGGGCAACCCGGCCAACATGGATGTGGTCATGGATTTCGTTCGGCGGCACAATCTTCTTCTGGTGGAAGATACATGCGACGCGCTCGGATCTCGATGGGACGGCCGCATGGTCGGAACATTCGGTCACCTTGCTACCCTGAGCTTCTACCCGGCCCACCACATCACGATGGGCGAAGGAGGAGCCGTCTATACCAACCGGCCCAAGCTGGCCAAGATCGCCCGCGCCGTGCGCGATTGGGGGCGCGATTGTTGGTGTGGCTACGACAACCCGATCAACGGCAAATGCGGCATCCGCTTTGAGCATACCATACCCGGCATCCCCGGGTTTTATGACCATCGTTATCTCTATTCGGAGATCGGCTATAACCTGAAACTGACGGATCCCCAGGCGGCGATGGGACTGGCTCAATTGCAGAAATTACCGGAGTTCATCCGCAAGCGAAAGGAGAATTTCGCCTACCTCTATGAAGGCCTGAAGTCTTACAGCGAGTTTCTGATGCTGCCGACCTGGCATCCCAAGGCCGACCCGTCGTGGTTCGCCATGCCCCTGCTGGTTCGCGAAGAAGCCCCGTTCATGCGCCATGAGTTGACCCGCTTCCTGGAAAACAACCTGGTTCAGACGCGGCTCATCTTCGCCGGCAACATTCTCCGCCAACCGGCCTATCGGCATATTGAGCACCGCGCCATCGGCGATCTGAGTGTCGCCGATCAGATCATGCGTGGCGGTTTTTTCGTGGGCGTCTATCCCGGCCTGGATAAAGTCCGCCTGGATTATATGCTCGATATGTTCGACCGCTTCTTCAAACAATTGTAGTGGATTCGTCCGGCGGGCAGTTCCGAGGCCGCCGCGGAGACGCTTCCGGATGAACAAGGATATGAAAAAACTCTCCGTCATCATTTGCTGCTATAACGAGCAGGCTACGATCCGCGACATCATCGACCGGACTCGCGCCGTTGATCTGGGCCCCGGCTGGACGCGCGAGATCATCGTCGTCGATAATTTCTCGACCGACGGCACGCGCGAGATTCTGAGCGAAATCGACGATCCGGAGATCACCACCGTCTTCCATGAGCGGAATTTGGGCAAAGGGATGTCCATCCGCACCGGCATCGCCACCATGACCGGCGACTACATGATCATCCAGGACGCTGACTCGGAATATGACCCGGCCGAACACGCGCGCTTCTGCCGCAAAGCGGATGAGACAGACGCGGCGGCCATCTTCGGCTCTCGCGTGCTGGGCGGTCATGTGAAGTATAAATACGCCCATGCCTATCTGGGTGTGAGGGTACTGACGGCGATGACCAACCTGTTGTTCGGCGGCCACCTGACCGACGTGGCGACGGCGACAAAAATGGTGCGCGCCGATGTGGTGAAATCACTCAATTTGACGACGACCGATTTCAATCTGGATTTTGAGCTGCCGAACAAAATACTTCTCTCCGGCCACGAGATCATCGAGATCCCCATCAGTTACAACCCCCGGACCTACGCCGAGGGCAAAAAGATCAAGACTCGCGACGGCCTGCGGGCGATGTTGACCATGGTGCGTGACCGACTGGGAGTAACGCCAGCCTTAAAGGATAATTCGGCAACGGTCGATCAAGTCACCGGCGGCGCATTGTAAGATTAGTTGTAACCCACATCCAATAGAGTAATGCAGGTGCATTACCGCGCAAACGCGCTATACTGTGAAATGGCGTTTTCGTCGACCTGTTCATAATGCATCGAACAGGAAACACCGGGAACGCAGCTCCCAAACAACAGGAGCCTGTTGGCCAAGGCCACATCGCTTAAACAATTGGAGACAAGCAGCGTCCTGGTCGGCTAGCCGGCGCGACCAGGTTTTCGCGTGGCTTTTCGATGAATTGTGGAGTGCACCAAGCACACGATGAGGGTGCAATCTTAGAGGAAGGCGGAGTTTATGAAAATTGTCATAACCGGATCAATTGCATTTGACTACCTGATGTCGTATCCCGGCCGATTCCAGGACGCATTTGTGGCCGATAAGCTGGAAAAGATCAGCCTCAGTTTTTTGGTCGATTCCCTAAAACGGCAGCGAGGCGGAACCGCCCCCAATATCGCCTATACGATGGCGCTCCTGGGCGATCGGCCGACCATCATGGCCACCGCCGGGCAGGATTTCGGCGAATATCGCGCCTGGCTGGAGAGCCAGGGCATCGACACCTCGGCGATTCTCGATATCGAGGATGAATTCTGTGCGTCCTTCTTCGTCAATACCGATGAGGACAACAACCAGATCGCCAGCTTCTACACCGGCGCAATGGCTCACGCCGGCAAGTTGACCTTCGCCCAGTGCGCGCCGGGGGCCGACCTGACCATCATCACCCCCAATGATCCCGGCGCCATGCTCAATTACGTCCGCGAATGCAAGGCTATCGGACTGCCGTTCATTTACGATCCCAGCCAGCAGACGGCACGCATCAGCAGCGATGACATCCGCGAAGGTATCGACGGCTGCTTCCTGCTATCCAGCAATGAATACGAGTTCCAGCTCATCCAGGAAAAAACCGGTTTGAGCGAATCGGATATCCTCAACCAGGTCGGCGGCCTGGTCATGACGATGGGCCCGGCCGGTTCGCGACTGGTGATCGATGGGCATGAGGAATACATTCCGGTCGCCCCGACGCGCTGGGTGGCTGAGCCGACCGGCGCGGGTGACGCCTATCGCGCCGGGTTGATGCGCGGTATGCAACTGGGGCTGTCGTGGGGTGTGTCCGGTCGCATGGGAGCGCTGGCCGCGGCCTATGTGCTGGAACAGTACGGGCCGCAAAACCACTACTTCACGCGCCAGGAGTTCGTGGCGCGATACCGCGAATCTTTTGATGACGAGGGAGCGCTCGACGTGCTCCTTCTGGATGATGAACAAATCAATGTACCTCTCTCCGTCGCCAGATAAGAACGAGGAGTTGCAGGCTATCAAGGAGTTAGAAAACAACAATGGACTTTGACGTTAAGAATACCGATCTTGCGCCCGGTGGGCGGCATCGCATCGAGTGGGCCGAGTTGGAAATGCCGGTTTTGCGCGGCGTCCAGAAGCGATTTAAGGATGATCGGCCGTTTTCCGGCCTGCGCGTCAGCGCATGTATGCATGTCACGACCGAGACGGCCAACCTGATGGTCAGCCTTCAGGCCGGCGGCGCGGATGTGGTGCTGTGCGCCAGCAACCCGCTGAGCACCCAGGACGACGTGGCTGCGTCGCTGGTCAGTCATTTCGAGATTCCCGTCTACGCCATCAAGGGCGAAGACAATGAAACCTATTTCAAGCACATCAGCGCTGTGCTCGACCATAAGCCCCACATCGTCATGGATGACGGCGCCGACCTGGTCAGCACGATCCACAAGAGCCGTCGCGGCCTGATCGATACGATGTATGGCGGCACGGAAGAGACGACGACCGGCATCATCCGCCTGCGGGCGATGGCTCGCGACGGCGCGCTCAAATTCCCGATGATGGCCGTCAACGACGCGCTGACCAAGCACATGTTCGACAATCGTTACGGCACTGGCCAATCGACGATGGATGGCATCATCCGCGCCACCAACGTCCTGCTCGCGGGCAAGAACGTCGTCGTGGCCGGCTACGGCTGGTGCAGCCGAGGCATCGCCATGCGCGCGCGCGGCCTGGGGGCCAACGTCATCGTGACCGAAGTCGACCCGCTCAAGGCGCTGGAGGCGGTCATGGACGGCTATCGTGTGATGCCGATGAACGATGCTGCCCCGATCGGCGATATCTTCGTCAGCGCCACGGGCGACATCCACGTGTTCGACAAGCACCACTTCATGGTCATGAAGGATGGCGCGCTGTTGTCGAACTCCGGTCACTTCGACGTGGAGATCAACAAGCCTGCCCTGCATGAATTGTCGGCCCACGAGCCGAAGCGCGTGCGCCCGTTCGTCGAGCAATTTACCATGAAGCACAACGGCCATCGTCTGAATCTGTTGGGCGAGGGACGACTGATTAATCTTGCCGCGGCCGAGGGCCATCCCGCGTCGGTCATGGATATGAGCTTTGCCGGTCAGGCCATGGCCGCCAAGTATCTGGTCGACCACAAGGGCGAGTTGGAGAACCGCGTCTATACTGTGCCGACTGAAGTCGATCAGGAAATCGCCTCCATCAAGCTGGCCGCGATGGGCATCCATATCGACACATTGACCGAGCAACAGGCCGCCTATCTCGATTCCTGGGAAGAAGGCACCTGATCCTGACTTTTTAATCAATCAGCCGGGCGGCGTCGCGGAGGCGCCGTCCGGCTTCACGGGAGCGGCAATCGATAACCCTCGTCCGGCTGAAATGACAGTACCCAAAGATACTCACGAAGCCGACCGCATCGGCATGGTGCGGGTGGCTCGCATCCTTTCCAATGTCATCAGCCCTCCCGTCATGTTTGCGATCACGGGGCTGGTATTGGGTGTCTATGAACGACCCGTCTGGCCTGGGTTGGTGTGGGGGATAATCTTTGGGGCGTTCGTGGCCTTGCTGCCGATGCTCGTCATCGCCTATCTCCTGCACACCGGCCGGGTGGCCGAACTGCATATGAGTTCGACCAACGAGCGCCATATCCCTTATGTGACGGCGGTCGTTGCGGGGGTTGCCGCCTTTGCCTTCATCGCATTTTTTGATGGGCCGGTGCTGCTGCGATGCGCCAGTATCCTGAGCGCGGCCATGCTCGGCACGCTGGGGCTGATCAACACCCAGTGGCTCATCAGCATCCACGCCACGGCCGCGGCCGCCACCTGGATGATTTTCACCCTCCTCTTCGGTTGGATAGCGGGGCTGATCCTGCTGCCGTTCATGGTTCTAATCTGCCTGATTCGCATTTATCTGAAACGCCATACCGTCTCGCAAGTTCTGGTCGGCATCGCCCTGGGACTGACGGCCGTCTTGCTGATCCGCTCCTTCGGTTGCTTCATCCCCTGAGTCGGGGACAATCTGAGCCATCATGTTCGAGCAAGAGCGCTTTATCGGCCGCCTTCAGCGGCATGCGCAAGCCGATCCGGCTGTGCAGGTTTGTTACCTCTATGGCGCGTTCGGCCGCCGCGCCGAGGACGCATGGTCGGATGTCGACGTCGCCCTGATTTATGCCAATCCGGCCGAGCGGGCCACCGGCTGGGCTGCGCGACATGAATTCATCAAGGGGGTCATGCCTTATGTGGCCGTGCGCTCCTTCGATGCCGGTCACGTGGAGCCGTTTCTCACTGTCGCTCTCTACAGCAACGGGGCCAAGGTCGATTTTCTCTTCGAGACGATGGAGACGATAGCCCCCCACCCCCTCTATCGCGAGCTACGCATCCTGAAGGACAGCGGCCGTTGGGCCGAGCAACACCAGGTCGCCTCATCGCGGTTGGCCCCATCACAACCCTATATCAGCCCGGCTGATTTAACCGAACTCGACAACCGTTTCTGGGTGATGTGCTGGGATGTGATACGCTTGCTGAAACGGGGCGATGCCTCCAAGCCGTTTCCCATCTACTTGCAGTTGCTGTACTTCACGCTGCCGCCGCTACTGAGCGCCCTGCCTCCCGAAGAGCCGGCTCGCCACAAACTGATTCGGGCGATGTATAGCGACGACACCACGGTCACCGTCCGTGGTCTGGGCGAATTGCTGGAAAACTATCTGGCGGCCCGCACGGCCGTCATCCGGCGGCAAAACCTGGTCTTCCCCATCAACACGGCCTTCGAGTCAGAGATTCGACGACTGGTGGAGCGGCTCACCAGATAAGGACTACACACGCGGGGCAAACAGCATAACACCCTTCCCCACCCTTTCGGTCAGACGACAGGCTACCCGCCCACCCATTCCTCAACAGCCGCCGCTACCCTCGCCGGATCGTCATCCTCATCCAGATCAAACCAGGTGATGCGCGGATCATCACGGCGGAACCACGTCGCTTGCTGCCGCGCAAAGCGATGGGTCTCAAACTTGATGCGCTCCACCGCCTCATCGAGGCTTGTCTCGCCCGACAGGTGAGTCATCAGCTGCCGGTATCCCAGGCCACTCATCGACGGCAAGTCCGCGCTGTAACCGGCATCGCGCAAGCGGCGCACCTCGTCGAGCAGGCCCGCGGCCATCATCGCGTCCACGCGGCTGTCGATGCGCTCGTAAAGTGAGCGACGGCCGCGCCACAGGCCAATGACCCGAATATCATAGGGGGGCGGGGTTTTGCGTTGCAGTTCGGTGATGGGCCGGCCAGTCACCAACGTCACCTCCAGCGCCCGGATGACCCGCCGGAAGTTGCGGGGGTCGATTCGCGCCGCGGCCGCCGGATCAAGCGCGGTCAACCAGCGAGCCGCCTCATCAACGCCCAACACCTCCAGCGCGGCCCTGAGTTCCGGCCGAGGCGCAACCTCCGGGATACCCCAACCCTCGACGACGGCCGAGACGTATTGCCCCGTGCCACCAACCAGAATGGGCAGATGGTCCCGGCCGATGATGTCGTCGATCGTCCTGACGGCCAGCCGTTGATATTCGCCCAGGCTGAGCGTTCCATCCGGCGGGCATATATCGATGAGATGGTGGGGGGCGGCGGCGCGTTCGGCCGGGAGCGGCTTGGCGGTGCCGATATCCAGCCCGCGATAAAAAAGGCGCGAATCGGCGGAGATGATCTCCCCATTGAACCGACGCGCCAGGTAGAGCGAGAGCGCGGTCTTGCCTACGGCCGTCGGCCCGACGAGGACGAGGAGGGGGCGTCGCTCCCGGTTCATCTTTCCCCCCTACCAGCCCAGCACCGCGTTGGGAATATGATCACAACGAAGCAGATGCCCGTTCTCGTCCAGCTCGACCGCCACCAGATCGATACGCCAGTTGACGTTATCCAGTTCGTGTTCGGCCATATAATTTTGACCGAGTTGCAGCAGCTTTTGACCTTTATGAGGTGTCAACGCCTCCTCGGGCGCGCCGAACTTGCGGCCCCGGCGCGTCTTCACTTCCACAAAGACGACTGTCTCGCCGTCGCGAGCCACCAGATCGATCTCGCCGTCGCGACAGCGCCAGTTCCGCTCGATCAGCGCGAGTCCTCTGGATTCCAGATGGAGCGCGGCCAGGTTTTCACCCCATTGTCCCAAACGACGACGCGAATCCGGGCGTCGCTCACTCATCAATCGGTCTCCGTGTTCCTATCGACCCCGGTGGCCACCAATTACGGTTCCCGCCTATCGCGTCATCCGATTGTCGGATGATATCGGCCAGCTGGTCGAGCAAGCCAACCCATTTCTCGGTTCGGCGCGACCACCGGCCATGTGGCTCGCTGCGTTGCAGGTCCGGCCGCGTCTCCAACAATTCTTCATAAAGCTCGACGGTCCTGGCGACTGTCCTGTGGATATCAAACCGCTTACTGGCCTCGCGGGCCGCCGCACCCATAACCTGCGTTCGCGCCGGATCGGCCATCAATGCCACGATCGCCGCGTCCAGTCCCGCCGCCTGGGCGGTCAGGAAGCCGGTCACGCCATGCTCGACGGTGTCGGAGATCCCCGGCGAGTGAACCGCGCCGATCGGCTTGCCGGCGGCCATCGCTTCAATAATCGTCAGGGGATGAACCTCGCTGGTGGAGGCGGTCACAAAAGCATCGGCCGGCGCCAGCCAATCGGCCACCTCATCGAAAGGTACCGTGCCTCGGAATTGGACATAGGGTTGAAGGCCCAACTCCTCGACCTGCTCGACCAGTTCCTCCTCTTGTGGCCCTTTGCCAATCAGGGCCAAATACAAGTCCGGAACCAGTTCGCGCGCCACAGCAAACTGTTTCAGCAATATCGGCAGGTCTTTCTCCGACGCCAGGCGGCCAACATACATCAGGAGTTTCGCCGACTCAGGCAGGCCATAGTCCGACTTGCCGCGCGGCTGGTGGGGATGGAGAAACCGCTCCAGTTCGATGCCGTTCTCTATGACCACCGTTCGGGCGCTGACGCCGAAATCAGCCATCACATCGCGCACCCCCTTCGATGGCGCGATGACCACGTCGGCCAGGCTGGTATATTCCGGCCAGACCTGGCGCATGATGGCATCGGCCGCCGGTTGGGGTAATGGCGTGTAAGCGCCGGTATACAGATCGTAGCGAGTGTGATTGGTGTAGACGATCGGGCAACGGGCGTAACGGTGGGCCATTTCCACACTCATCATGAGGTGGTGGCAATGAACGATATCCATTTGAGTCAGCATCGCCTGCGCCTCTCGGCTATAGCTCATGCCGACAAAGTAGCCATACTTCCCCAGACGTATGCCGGAAGAGCGATAGATGCGCGCTTCGAGGTCTCTCTCGGTGCTATTACCGAGGGTGAAGATCGTCACCTCATGGCCCAACGCCTCCAGGTAACGCTTGTAAAGGCTGACCATCCGCACAGCACCGTTAACGACCGTGGGATCGTAAGTGGCCGAAACCATCCCGATGCGCATACTTCCTCCTTCAGTGAAACGCGGATCCAATCAATACAGGCGTCAACCCGTCAAGTTTTCCTCAGATTGCAGGCGCAACTGGTACTGCCGAACCAGCCAATCGGTATTCCGTATCTTGGTGGCTAATTCAGTGGCCAGATTTCGCATCAGCTTGAAGCCAAGCACGGGGTAGGTCTCACACAGGCGCATGAGCTGATCGCGCCGCAGGCGCAACAGCATGGTGTCGTCACGGCTGACGCGAATAGTGGCCGAGCGAACGCCCTGATCGACCAATGCTATCTCGCCGACGACTTGCCCCTGGCGAAGTTCGGTCAGCACAGCCGGCTCGGTTGAGATGAGCCGGCTGCCCTCACCCACCGCGTCGGGATTGACGAGCACCTCCACTCCGCCGCGGCCGATGATGTACATGTCGCTTGACAGATCGTTCTCGGACATCAACACGTGTCCTTTATTATAACTGACCGGCGTGCACAAGGCGGCGACCAAGGTCAGCTGGGCCTCATTGAACGTGTCGAATATCCCGGACGTGGCCAGAATGGTGCGAAAGCTTGGCTGCATCGATAGTTACCCGTTACCCCTTCTTCAGGCTCTCGCCCTTGGTGGCGATGGATGCCATCAATGAATCAAATGATTTGATGAAGGCGGCCACGCCATCGACAAGCAACTGCTCGGTCAGGCCGTTGAAATCGATCTTGAACTCGGCTAGTCGGTCGAGGACGTTCTGCGCATCATCCAGGTCGCCTTCCAGGGTATCAGCCACCTGGCCATGGTCGCGGAAGGCTTCGATCGTCGCCGGGGTTACCGTAGTCACCGTGTCGGGGCCAATTAGCTCGGCGATGTAGAGCGTATCGGAATAGGCCGGGTTCTTGGTGCTCGTGGACGCCCACAGCAAGCGCTGGACATTGGCGCCGGCGGCCGCCAGATCGGCGAACTCTCCCGCGGGATCGCGGAAAATATCCTTGTAACGCTTATAGACAAGGCGGGAACTGGCCACGGCTGACCGCCCCATCAGCGCGAGTGCGTCCGGATCGCTCAACGCGGCCAGATGCTTGTCGACGATGGTATCGACCCGGCTGACGAAGAACGAGGCCACAGATACGATTTGGCGGGGGTCGCCACCGCGCGCCACCCAGTCCCGCAGCCCGTCGATATAGGCTTTGGAGACGGCTTCGTAATGGGCCATGTTGAACATCAGGGTGATATTGATGTTAAGACCCTCACCAGTCAGAGCGCGAATGGCGGGGATGCCTTCCGGCGTGGCCGGAACCTTGATCATCAAGTTCGGCCGGCCGACGGCGGCGTGAAGTCGCCGCGCTTCGTGAATCGTGCCCTCGGTGTCATGGGCCAGGTAGGGCGAAACCTCAAGGCTCACAAAGCCGTCGCCGCCGTTTGACTCCTTAAAGACAGGCGCAAACAGGTCGCAGGCGGCCTGGATATCAGATATGACCAGGGCTTCGTAGATGGAATTGATGTCCGCACCCTGGGCTGTCAGCTCGGCGATCTGGGCATCGTAGTCATCCGTCCCGGCAATGGCTTTATCGAATATGGTCGGGTTAGAGGTCATGCCTCGCATGCCGTCATTGTCGATGAGTGACTTGATGGTGCCGTTAGTCAAATAGTCGCGTCGAATGTTGTCGTACCAGAAGCTTTGGCCAAATGCGTGTAATTCGACGAGCGGATTCATGATTGATTCTCCTTTGCGCTTCATAACAGACAGCGCAGCAATATTGTTTTGATAGCAAATCAGTCGAATCACAATTCCGGCCGCCTGACGCGATAACCCTAAAGTGCGCGGTGGAAGAAACGGTGATTCATCAAACAGGTAATCCCTGTGTCCCGGTGTTCTCTCTACGCCTCGCGGCCGTAGACAACACTGGCCCCTCTGATTCGGCCGAAGATCCATTCAAGCAAAGCGATAAACACCATGCAGATCAGGCCGACGGCGATGGCGATGAAGAAGGCCGTGCCCAGATAGCCGAACAGAACGACGACCGGCCGGGCCAGATCGTCGATCAGGCCCGTCTGATGGCCGAGCCAACCGACGACCACCACAACAACAGCCATGATGGCCAGGAATCCGGGCCAGGCATGCCGGTCGGAGCGGCTGGGCAACATGGCGCTGCTGACGGCGAAGATGAGATAGAGCCAGGCCAGGATGTTGGGCGCGGCCAGCAGTTGGAGCGCGGCATCGGTCAGGACGGCGACGTCGCCGGTGCGCATGGCGTTCGCCAGGCTTGTCGCGTCGAAGACATGACGGCCGATGAGCAGGATGACGATCGTGCCGCTGATCAGCGGGGCCGCGCCGATGAGGCTCTCGCGGATAGGGCCGAGCGTTGGCCCCTTGTAATACTCCACATAGCCCAACTGCAGGGACCCGTCGGGTTGGCGACGCGGCAGCAAGGAAACCCCGCCCGTGCGCACGCCCAGCAATGTGGCCATCACCCAATGGCTGGCCTCATGCAGGACAACCCCGGGAAACAGGACGACGGCATAGACGATGACGGCCCAATCGGGACGGCCGACCAACAAGAGGCTGATGCCGTGCAAATGGGCATGGATCCATCTCTGCATGAGTATCAGGCATATCAGTCCAATGGCCATCCAGATAAAAGGCATCAAAAGGTCATTCATCGTCTTCTATGGTGCTCGCTTCCGGGGAATGCCCGCGCCTTTCTCAAGCGGCCGTCCCATCGTCGCGGCCCTCTCCGGGAGCGTTAGCCCACGGCCCCGCGAACCAGACCGATGAAGCTCGGTTTCAGGGACGCGCCGCCCACCAGAGCGCCATCGATGTCGGGCTGGGCCATATAGTCGGCGATATTATCCTCGGTCACGCTGCCGCCGTACTGAATACGAATCGCCTGGGCCGTATCATGGCCGAACATATCGGCCAATACGTCGCGGACGGACATACGGATGATGTCCCCGGCTTGCCGGGCGGTAGCCGAGCGACCGGTGCCGATGGCCCAGATAGGTTCGTAGGCCACAACGCAGACGGCCGCCTGCCAATCGCTGAGTCCGGCAAAGGCGGCGCGGACCTGCCCGCTGACGAAGGCTTGCGTCTCACCCGCCTCGTTCTGGGCCAGGCTCTCACCGACGCATACGATGGGGATCAGGTTGTATTCCAGCGCGGCCTTGATCTTCCTGTTGACGCCCTCATCCGTCTCGCCGAACAGCGCGCGACGCTCCGAATGGCCCAGGATAACATAGCGACACAGATCCTGGAGCATGGCCGGGGAGACTTCGCCCGTGTAGGCGCCACTCGCCTCGTAATACATATTCTGCGCGCCGACGCCGATCTTCGTCCCGGCCAACGCCTGGGCCACGCCCGGTATGGCGATGAAAGGGGGACAGATGCCGACGTCAATCCCGGCAATGGCATCCAGCTCAGGGGCGATCTCACGCACGAAGGATACGGCTGCATCGGCCGTCTTGTTCATCTTCCAGTTTCCGGCAACAAATGGGGTACGCATGGTTTCTCCATTAAAGTCTTGGCAAGGTTCACCCGGCTCGCGATGTTAACTCAGTTGGACGGATGACGAACCGGGATCGATCAGTCATGATGGGGCGGCGACACAGGCCGTGGGACATTCACATCCGGCCAATGGGTCCGACGCCCACTCATTTCACTGTACTGATTATATGAAAGGGAACGGATGGCGGCAAAGACGGCCGACTGAACGGTTGTGAAACGCATCAATTTCCCTCGCGGCCGGGTTGACATCGGCCTCGTCGATCTATGTTATAATGGCGGGTAAGCAGCAAATCTCATTGTTTGGCCTGTTTTCCGCGAGCATATCAAGGTGATTGGGAGTTCATCATCGATTGAAACTCGCACCTGTGGAACCAATTTGTATCGGGCATCGTCACCCATATAACCGGCGGGCGGCCGCGTCGTCGTTGCCGCGCCGGCGAACACCATGTCAACACCCGGCTACATTTAATCGCCCAATGCCTTCATGAGGGTAAACCATGCGCAAAATCGCTCTCACCCAAATCGTCCTTCTGACTCTGGCGCTCTTGCTGGCCCTGGCGGCCTGCCGCCGCGGACGGCAAGAGGCCACTCCGACCCCGGAAACCGTGGGGTCTACTGAAACACAGACACCGGCCAACACGGCCGAGCCGGAGCCATCCCCCACGACCAGGCCCGCCACGGTCAACGCTGTACCGCCGGAGGCCATCGATTGGCCGCCACAGGTCGTGACCAGCGATCCGCTGCCGGGCCAGGAAATAGCCATCGACACGCCCATCACCCTTCGCTTTGACCAGCCGATGAATCAGACATCGGTCGAGGCGGCCTTCTCGGTCGAGCCGCCCGTCGACGGTCAGCTGAGCTGGCCGGAGCCGTCGGTCGCGGTCTTCACCCCGGCCAAATCGCTGGCGGTGGGCCAGTCATATCTCGTGCGCGTCGCCAACACAGCCAACGCACTGAACGGCCAGACCTTACAGGAGGCGGTCGAGTTCTCCATCCAGACGACCGGCCCGCTGCGGGTGTCCCAGTATACCCCGTCCGACGGGTCCGGCGCGGTGCAGACCGACGCGATCATCACCGTGGTGTTCAATAAGCCGGTCGTGCCGCTGGTCAGCTCCGGCGAGCAGGCCGGGCTGCCCCAGCCACTAATCTTCGACCCGCCGGCGTCCGGAACGGGCGAATGGACTTCGACCAGCATCTATCGCTTCATTCCCGACCCGGCGCTGGCCGGAGCGACCAACTACACCGTCAGCGTCGATCCGGCTCTGACCGACATCACGGGCAGCGTCATCGAGGATGCCCCGACATTCCGGTTCACGACGATCCGTCCCGATGTCGTCACCATTGAGCCCAATGACCTCGCGATGCGGATCGCCCCGACCACGCCGATCACGGTCACCTTCAACATGCCGATGGATCCGGCATCCGTCGAGGCGGCGACCGACCTGAGGGAGAGCGGCGGCGCGGCCGTCACGCTCAACTATGAATGGCTTGAGGACGGCCGCGTCGTCGTCATAACGCCCGTCGAGCCACTGCCGCTGAACACGGTTTTCAACCTGACCGTCGGCCGCTCGGCCGCTTCAGCTAACGGCCTGGCGACGAAGGGGCGCGATCACACCAGCCGGTTCACCACGGTTCCCTTCCCGGCCGTCATAAGAACTGTCCCGGCTGACGGCATGGTAGCCGATTTCTACCAGCGCGGGACAAGCATCGAGTTCGCCTCGCCGATGGTTGACGCGACGATAGAAGATCAGATCACCATCACGCCCGATCCCGGCAATGTCGATTACTTCTTCAACCAATGGGAAGGTTCATACTCGGTCTATCTGGAATTCCGCCTGGATCCCGAAACCGAGTACACCGTCACCGTGCCGGCCACGGCGGCCGATCCTTACGGCAACACGCTGGGCCAACCCTACACCTACACCTTTACGGCCGCGCCCTATCCGCCGATGGCGTCGCTGAATCTGCCGCCGCAGGCGGCGCAACTGAGCACCAGCTTCCCCACCAACGTGCAGATCATGTATCGCAACGTCAGTCGGCTGGATGTTTCCCTCTATGAGACGGGGGTCGTTCCGTCCTATATCACCAATCCTTACCTGCTGATGGAGCCTCATTCGCCGGGGGCGCCGGTATTCGAAACATCGATTCCCGTCGAAACGTCCGGCGCGCTGGGCATCCAAACAGTCGAACTGGCCGGTGGCGGCGCGCTGCCGACCGGGCTGTATGAGTTGCGGGTCAATACTCCCGAACTCGATGACGACTCCAGATGGTGGCAAAACCGCGTCGTCCTGCTGGTCGTCGCCGACACCAATCTGGTGATCAAGGAGATGTTCGGCGAGGTCAACGTATGGGCCACCGATCTGGCGACGGGCGAGCCGGTCAGCGGTCTCAATCTGGCGCTCTATCATCGCTCCGGATATGAGGACGGCGCGGCCGTCACGGATGCCAACGGTTTCGCACGCTTCGATTATGAACCGAACGATTCCTATCTGGGCGGCGTGACCGTCATCAGCAACCAGCCCGGTCAAGCAGGCTTCGGCGCAGCCACGACCAATTGGGACGGCGGCATCAGACCCTGGCGCACCGGCATCAGCACCGACACCAGCCGCGAGCAGGCGATCTACGCCTACATCTACACCGATCGACCCATCTATCGCCCCGGTGACACGGTGCACTTTAAGGGCATCGTGCGCAATACGGGATTCGGCCGCTTCACCTTGCCCTCTGTTACCTCGCTGGACCTCACGATCAACCCCGATTTCTATTGGGGTGAGGAGACGTTCAAAGAGGAATTGAACGTGACCGTGGATGAGGACGGCGTGTTCAGCGGCGATTACGTTCTGCCGGATGATATGTCTCTCGGATCGTATTCGTTCGCCATCACCGGCGACTACTGGTTATCGAACCGCTCTTTCACGGTGGCCGAATACCGCACTCCTGAATTCATGGTGAGTGTGACGCCGGAGACGCCGGAGCTTCTGCGCGGGCAGGCGACCAGCGTCGAGGTCAACGCAACCTATCTGTTCGGCGGTTCGGCCGCGGGCCTGCCGGTGAGCTGGACTGCCTACGAAAAGGAGTTCGTGCCCGAATTTGACACCGCCCCCGGCTACGTCTTCAACGATCAGGGCGGTCTGAATTACGAGGACTTCAATCCGTTCTTTGGTTTTGGAAACGACGGGACAGGCCAGACAGTCGCTTCGGGCGACGATGAGACCGACGCCGCCGGCAATGCCACCGTTTCGCTCCCGGCCAACCTGCTGGATGATGCCGACGAGGGTAGCCGGCTGGTAACCGTCGAGGCTAACGTAGGCGGCCTGGGCGAGTTCCCAATCAGCGGCCGCAGCGAGATCACCTTCCACGCCGCCGATGCCTATGTCGGCCTGCGCGCTCTGGATTATCTGGCGACCGCCGGCAAGGCGACCACGTTCGACCTGTTGACCGTCGATTGGTCCGGCGAGCCGGTGGCCAACCGAGCGGTCGAGGTCGTGTACTACGAGCGCAAATGGAAAAGCGAGCGCGTCACCGATTACGATTTCTATTCCACGCGCTGGACGCCGGTCGATACCGAAGTCCATCGCGAATCCGTGACGACCGATGGAAGCGGCAAGGCGTCCCTGGCCTTCGCGCCCAAGTCGGGCGGTTCCTATATCGTTTCCGCCGCGGTCACCGACAGCGGCGGCCGCCGCCAAATGAGCAGCCTGTCATTCTGGTCCATCGACGCCGACTTCTCCGGCTGGCGTACCGATCCCAACGAACGCAGCCTGGAGCTTAAGCCCGACAAGACCGAGTACCGCGCGGGGGAGACGGCCCACATCCTGGTGCAGTCCCCGTTCGCCCAAACGGTGAATGCCTGGCTGGTCATCGAGCGCGGGGTTATCATCGAGCAACGAGTGGTCGAGGTGAGCGGCAGCACGGTGCTGGACGTTCCGATCAGTGAGGCGTTCGCGCCCAACGTCCATGTGACGGTCACCGTCGTGAAACCGGTCAACCGCGATGATTCCGACTTCCCCTATGCCGACATCCGCATCGGCTTCGCCGAGCTAACGATCCCGCCGGATCAGTTCGATTTGAACGTGACCATAACCCCGGGAGCCGAGGAGTACATGCCCGGCAGCACGGCGACATTCGACGTAGCCGTGACCGACCAGGCCGGTAACCCGGTTCAGGCCGAGATCTCATTGGCCCTGGTCGACCTGGGCGTGCTCCTGCTGAAAGAAGACAACGCGCCCCCCATTCTCGACGCCTTCTACACACCCCAACCGCTGCGCAGCAATACCGGCTCCGGGCTGCTGATAACCGGCGAAGGTCGAGCGATCGAGGAGCCGTTGCCGGGCGGTGGCGGCATGGGTGGCGGCGGCGATGGCGCCATGGCTTTGGAGTCCGCGCGACTGCCGGGAGAGGATGAAGGCGTGCGCAAGGACTTCAAGGACACAGCCTTCTGGGAGGCCCGGGTGATGACCGACGCCAACGGCCGGGTTTCTGTCGAGGTTCCCCTGCCGGACAACGTCACTACCTGGCGGATGAACAGCAAGGCGGCCACCACAGACACCCGCGTCGGGCAATCTTATGCCGACATTCTGGCCCGGCTGCCCCTCATCGTCCGGCCCGTGACGCCGCGCTTCTTCACCGTGGGCGATAGCTTGTCGTTGAGCGCCAACGTCAACAACAACACTGACGCACCGATCGAGGCCACGGTCAGCCTGGACGCGCTGGGCCTGATCATCGACGGCGAGGCGAAGCAGACGGTTACCGTTCCGGCCGACAGCCGGGTGCTGGTGAGCTGGCCGGTAACAGTGGAAGACGTGCAATTCGCCGACATCACCTTCCGCGTCGAGGGCGGCGGGTTCAGCGACGCCAGCAAGCCGACGATGGGCGTCGGGCCGGACGCGCTGCTGCCCGTCTATCGCTACGACGGCCGCGACTTCGTGGCCACCGCGGGCGAACTGAACGAGGCCGGGCGACGTGTCGAAGCCCTGATCCTGCCCCAGGGGGTCAATACCCGCGAGGGCGAAGTGCTGATCCGGCTGCAACCGTCACTGGCCGCGGCGATTATCGAGTCCTTCGACATCGTCAACGATCCTGTTTTCCCCTTCTTCAACGAGTGCGCCGGTTCGCTGTCCGACCGGCTGCTGCACAACACGGCCGTCGAAAAGGCCATCCGCGATCTGAACGTCGACCAGGCCGGTCTGGCGGCCGCGCTGGCTGAACGGAACGCCGGCGACGCCTCCAAATTGGCCGCTTTGCAAATGAGCGACGGCGGCTGGGGCTGGTGCTTCAGTGGAGAAAGCGACCCCTGGATTAGCGCCCAATCGGTGTTGGCCCTGACCCGCGCCAATGAATTGGGCTATACGGTTAGCTCGGCGGTGCTTGGCAAAGGCACCGGATACCTCACAAGCAATCTGACGGCCGTCGGCCGCATCGGTAACGCGAGCGCGGCCAACCGGCAGGCGTTCTTCCTGTACGTGTTGGCCCAAGCGGGCAGGAACGTGGTTGATGATGCTGACGAGTTGATAGGCGAGCATCGGGCGTTGATGGATCCCTACGCCAAGGCGCTACTGGCATTGGCCTATGAGGCGTCCGGCGATTCGGGCGAGAACCAGCAAGCCTTGCTGGCCGACCTGAACGACGAAGTGATCATGAGCGCCACCGGCGCCCACTGGGAAGACGCCGAGCAGGACTTCCTGAATCTGAGCAGTGACATCCGCGGCACGGCCATGGTCGTCGACGCGCTGTCCCTGCTCCAGCCGGATAGCCCCCTGCTGCCGCCGGCGGTTCGCTGGATCATGGTGGCGCGCGAGGCCGAGACCTGGTCGACGCTGCACACCACGGCCTGGAGCGTGTTCGCACTGAGCGACTGGATGGTTGCCTCGGGCGAACTGGAACCTGATTACGCCTACGAGCTGCTGCTCAATCTGGCTTCGCAAACGGAGGGGACCTTCACACCCGACGACGCGACGGCATCGGAGACAGTCGAGATACCGGTCAGCGATTTGGTGACCGGCGATACGAACTTCTTCGACTTCCAGCGCGGCAGCGGCAACGGCCGACTCTACTACACCTTGCGTCTGAACAGCGCCATCGCCGTCGACCAGATCGACCCCATCAGTCGCGGCTTCACGGTCGATCGACAGTACTTCGACGCCGCCTGCAACCCGGAAGCGGGGGCTTGCGAGCCGATCAACAGTATTCCCGCGGGCGGCCAGGTGCGCGTTGAGTTGACGATCGTCGTATCCAATGACCGCGTGTTCGTGACGGTGGAAGACCCAATTCCATCCGGGACGGACGCCATCGACCCCAACCTGCTCACCAGCCAGTCGGGCCGAGCCGGCGGCATCGTGCCCGCCGAGGGAGAATTCGCCCATGGCTTCTGGGGCTGGTGGTACTTCGACCACATCCAGTATCGGGATGAGAAGGTCGTGTTCCTGAGCCAGTTCCTGCCGGCCGGGACGTACCAGTACTCCTACTACCTGCAATCGAATATACCGGGAACGTATCAAGTGATGCCGACGACGGCGCGCGAGCAGTACTTCCCGGAGGTATTCGGCCGTTCCGAAGGCATGATCTTCACCATCACCAAATAGCTCACAAGAGAGCCTCACAAGCTGGACGGCTGCGGTGGAGCAACATCTCCACCGCAGCCTTTTTGCTTCTCCGGACGGGACATTCGGGGTATCATGGATCCGCGCGAATTATTGAACCCCATCGCCAAGATTTGGTACACTTAGGCTAGTATGTCACAGATGCGCCCCGCCCTGAGCCTTGTCCTGCTCGTCGCCGCTCTGGTTGCGACGCTGTCCGCCTGCAGGAGAGGCAACGACGATGTTCTCTTTGCCGTGGACGAGGCGGCGAAAATCGCCTGCACCGCGACTTGTGCGGCCCGCGGCCAATGCGGGACCTTGCCCGACAACCAGCAAGTCGTGTTGGCCAACGAAGGCGGGCCATCCGTATCGATCCATGATCGTCTTTTCTTTGAGGGAGCCCCCGTCACCGTCGTCGAATCAAACCCGCGTCAGCTTATCGCCGCACGCGATGGTCAGCCGCTCCTCGGCCAGGCAACCCCTTTCCTCCATACCTTTTACCGGGTAAATGGCGAGGGTCGAACAGCCTGGGTATCGGAGTGGTGCCTGGCACGGCCGTGACAACTCATTGAAGCCCGGACAGGACATGAATGGCGAGGGACCGGGGGGTTCAAAGCCCATCAGGGGTGCGTCCCGTCCTGTTAAAACTGATCTGGCCCTGGAAATCAATCGTTATGAACGTGGATGATCGTCAAATACTCGAAGAACTCCTGGCCGCGCAAACACGGCGCGAGCCGGTCGTCATGGCTGTGGTGACTCGTGACCAGGGTTCCGTGCCGCGCCACGCGGGATCCAAGATGCTGATTTTCGGCGATAGCCGCACCATTGGCTCGGTTGGCGGCGGCGAATTGGAATCCCGAGTAGCCAATGCCGCTCGCGAGGCGTTACGCGACGGCAAGCCTCGTGTCATCTCCCATTCCCTTGTCGATCCCGGTCGCGGCGATCCCGGCGTGTGTGGCGGCCAGGTCGAAGTCTATGTGGAGCCTTATCTCGCGCCGCATACCCTGTATGTCTTTGGCCTGGGACATGTCGGGCGCTCGTTGGCCTCGCTCGGCCACTGGCTTGGCTATCGCGTCGTCGCCTGGGACGATCGGCCGGAACAGGCCACGCGTGATAATGCTCCCCATGCCGACATCCTCATCAGCGGATCGCCAGACGAACTGCTGACCGCCCAGCCGGTGGACGCTCGCTCTTTCCTGGCCCTGGTCACCCGTAATATCGAGGTCGACCGTCATCTGTTACCCCTCTTGCTGGATACTCCGGCGGCTTACATCGGCGTGATGGGGAGTCGCCGCCGTTGGGAAGCCGCCAAACAACGACTGCTGGCCGACGGCCTGACGGCCGAAAAACTGGCTCGGATCACCTCCCCCATTGGACTGGAGCTTCAGGCCGAATCCCCCCACGAGATCGCCATCAGCATCATGGCCCAGATCATCATGGTCCAGCGTGGTGGCGACGGGCGGCCGATAGCCACCGGCATCCCGGCCGAGATGAAGTCGGCCAATCACCTTTGAGAGAGTTATGTTAGCCCACCAATTTACCCATTTACTCGAACGATATGAGATCCCGGCGGATCTGCCGTCGACGCTGGCTTTGCTGGAGAAGTACGGCCGCTCGGCCCGCCTGATCGCCGGCGGCAGCGACTTGTTGCTGGAGATCGAGCGCGGCCAGCGCCCGGGCGTCCACACGCTCATCGACGTCACCCGCATCCCCGGTCTGAACAAGATCACCCGCGACGCGGAAGGCCTCATCCACATCGGAGCGCTGGTCACCCATAATCAGGTCGTGGCCTCCGAACTGATCCTCGCCCACGGCTTTCCCCTTGCCCAGGCTTGCGCGGAGGTCGCCTCGCCCCAACTTCGCAATCGGGGGACGGTCGCCGGAAACCTCATCACCGCCAGCCCGGCCAATGACACCATCTCCGCCCTGCGGGCGCTGGACGCACAAGTGATTCTGGCCTCGACGCGCGGCTGGCGCATGGTGGCCCTGAAGGATTTCTACACCGGCGTGCGACGCTCGGTCATGGAGCCGGACGAGATGCTGGTCGAAATCGTCTTCGCGCCGATGGCGGAGTCGGCCCGGGGCATCTTCGTCAAGCTGGGGCTGCGTCGGGCGCAAGCTATCTCCGTCGCCCATCTTACGATGATTATCGACTTTGCCGCCGATCGTACCGTGAATCGCGCGCGGATATCGCTGGGCAGTGTCGCGCCAACGATCATCGATGCCGAATCGGCCGAGTCCTATTTGGCCGGCAAGGCGTTGGCCGACGACGAGATCATCGTCGCCGCCGGACTGGTGGCCTCGGCCGCGCACCCAATCGACGACGTGCGTGGCCCGGCATCCTATCGGTCAGAGATGATCGAGGTGATGGCCCGCCGCGCGCTGCTGGCCGTGCGGGACGGCCGCGAGCGTGAGAACTGGGCCTACCAGCCGGTCATGCTCTGGGGCGAGACCGGCGGCGTTTTCCCCACCGGCCCCAGGTATGCGGCTACATTCGATTCAGACACGCCAATCGAGGCCACCGTAAACGGTCGAGCCATCAGCGCGCCGGGCATGCAAAAGACATTGCTGCGCTGGCTGCGCGAGGAAGGGCAACTAACCGGCACCAAGGAAGGATGCGCCGAAGGAGAGTGCGGCGCCTGCACCGTCTATCTCGACGGGATGGCGGTGATGGCCTGTCTGGTTCCGGCGGCACGCGCCCACGGAGCGGAGATTGTCACGGTCGAGGGTCTGGCCTCAAACGGCTCGCTCCATCCAATCCAGAGCGCCTTCATCCAGACCGGAGCCGTCCAATGCGGCTATTGCATCCCCGGCTTCCTCATGTCGGGGGCCAAGCTGCTGGAGGAGCAGCCCGCGCCGGACCAAATACATATCGAGCAGGCGTTCTCGGGCAATTTGTGCCGCTGCACCGGATACTACAAGATCATCGAGGCCGTCCACTTGGCGGCCGAGGCAAATCAGGGGGCCAACCATGATTGATCCAATTCTTCGCTCACGTGTGACCGAACGCATCGATGTCCGCGACAAAGTGACCGGCGAGGCGCTTTATTCCGGCGATATCACCCCGCCGAATCTGCTATTCGGCCGCGTCCTGTTCAGCGGCCAACCCCACGCCCGCATGATCTCTATGGACACCGCCGCGGCCGAAGCTCTGCCCGGCGTTGTCTGCGTGCTGACGGCCAAGGATGTGCCCTTCAACGGCTATGGCCTGGGCACGCCGGATCAGCCGGTGCTGGTCGGCCTGGGCAGCAGCAATCCCTTCGCCAACGTCAGCTTATGGGAGGCGGACCACGTGGCCATCATCATCGCCGAGAGCGAGGCCATCGCCGCTCGCGCCTGCGGCCTGATCGCGATCGAGTGGGAGCAGCTGCCGATCGTCACCGATATTCGCGAAGCGATGAAGGACGAAATCGTGCTGCATCCCTGGGTTGGGAGTAATATTTTAAAGCATTACAAGATTCGCAAGGGGGATATGGATGCAGGCTGGGCCGCGGCCGACATCATCATCGAAGGGGACTACTACGTGCCCTATCAGGAGCATGCCTATCTCCAACCCGAGGCAGGCGTCGGTTATATCGACAAGCAAGGCCGAATAACGGTTGAAATCGGCGGACAGTGGGCACATAAAGACCAGCAAGAAATAGCGCGCGCACTGGAGCTGCCGGCAGACAAGGTTCGCGTCATCTACCCGGCCATCGGTGGAGCATTCGGCGGCCGTGAAGATATGTCGCTGCAGATCGTCCTGGGGCTGGCGGCATTGCGTTTACACGAACGCGGAATCGATCGTCCAATACGGATCATCTGGTCGCGTGACGAGAGTATCATCGGCCATCACAAACGTCACCAAGGCTGGATCAAGACTCGATGGGGCGCCACTCTCGAGGGCAAGATCACTGCGGTTGAGGCCGAACTTATTCTTGATAGCGGCTCCTATACCTACACCAGCCCCAAAGTATTGGGCAATGCTCACTTGATGGTCACCGGGCCTTATGAGATCCCCAACGCTCATTTAGACAGCTATGCCATAACCACCAACAATATCCCCGGCGGCGCCTTCCGGGGCTTTGGCGGGCCGCAGGGATCGTTCGCCGCCGAATGCCAGATGAACAAGCTGGCCGAAGCATTGAATATCGACCCGGTCGAATTGCGCCTGAGGAACGTCTTGCGCGAGGGTAGCTTGCTGACAACTCAGACGCCCATCCCGAGAGGCGTGAGCATGGCCGAGGTAATCAAGGCCGCCATCGATGAAGCGGGCTGGGACATTTCGCGCGGCGATCGGGGATATCTGGCCGATGCTCCCTCCCGGCATTCACCCTTCCAGTCTATCCCCTCGAATACCGACAATATCCGCCGCGGACGGGGCTTCGCCTGCGCCTTCAAGAACGTCGGCTTCTCATTCGGCGCGCCGGAGAAGTGCGAGGCGATCATCGAACTGCACGGCGGCAAAAATATCGAGCGCGTTGTGTTGCGCCACGCCGGAGCTGAGGTGGGCCAGGGCGCCCACACCGTCTTCAAGCAAATGGCGGCAGCAGCCGTTGGCGTACCGGTTAGCATGGTCGAGATGGACCTCTCAGACACTGCCAGCAGCGGCGACTCCGGCTCCGTGTCGTCCTCGCGCATGACCTTCATGGCCGGCAATTCCATCCGGCAAGCGGCCGAAGAAGCGTTGGCCAAGTGGACCGACGAAGATCGCCCGGCCATCGCCCACGCTACCTATCGGCCGCCAGCCACCACGCCTTACGATCCGGAGACAGGCTACTCCATGCCCAACTTCAGTTACGGTTACGTGGCTGAGGTCGTCGATCTGGCCGTCGACATTGAGACGGGCTTCATTCATGTGGAACGCGTAATCTGCGCCGATGATGTCGGCAAGATCATCAATCGCACCAATCTTGAAGGACAGGTTGAAGGAGGTGTCGTGCAGGCTTTCGGTTACGCGCTTATGGAGAATTTACAGCTCAGAAACGGCCATGTCATAACTCCCTACCTGAGCCAATATCTCATCCCCGGCATCCGCGACATCCCGGCGCGAGTCGATTCGGTGCTGGTGGAGATACCCGACCCCGAAGGGCCGTGGGGCGCGCGCGGCATGGCCGAAATGCCGTTCATGCCGCTGGCTCCGGCTATCATCCACGCGCTCCACGACGCGACGGGGGTGTGGATTGATGAAATTCCACTGTTGCCGTGGAAGGTGCTGGAAGGGTTGAGAGGAGATCGATTATAATCGATTTGTTATGCTCTTCCCCAACCGCCTCATCCTCCTCCGCGGCGGCGGCGACCTGGCCACCGGCGTCGCCTGGCGACTGCATCACGCCGGCTTCCCGGTGGTCGTCACTGAACTGCCCAACCCGCTGGTCGTCCGGCG
>CAZZJN010000001.1:31194-87170 GCA_964654505.1 uncultured Ardenticatenaceae bacterium
CCGGGCATTGTCGGCGGCAAGGGGCGTGAGCGGGTGCTGCGCGCGCCGGCAGATGGGATCGCCCGGTGGCGCGTCGATATCGGCGACCGGGTCCGCGAGGGAGAAATACTGGGCGACGTGGTCGGGCATGAGATCGCTGCGCCTTTCGACGGCGTCGTGCGCGGCCTAATCGCCCCCGGCACGGCCGTCTCCGCCGGACTGAAGATCGGCGATATCGACCCTCGCGACGATGTAGCCGCCTGCTTTACTATCTCCGACAAGGCATTGGCCATCGGTGGTGGTGTGCTGGAAGCTGTACTAATCCATCTGTCGAAATCCGAAGGAGATAAATCATGAGCCGTCGTGTTCTGTGGATCGTCCTGGTTCTTGTCCTGCTGTTGGCCACAGCCTACCTCGCCGCAAGCTGGTTTTTCGCCAACATTATGATCGCCGCTCCCGCGCCGCCACTGGCCGAGGAGCGGGCAAGAATCGGTACCCCGGCCGACTTCGGTTTGCTGGAGCCGGAAGACATCACCATACAATCGGGCGACATCACTCTATCAGGCTGGTATTTCGACAATCCGGCCGAGGGCAATTGCGGCGTCATGTTCATGCATGGCTTTATTGGTTCGCGCTATCAGGCGCTCTACTGGGCGCCCCTCTTTTGGGAACGTGGCTGCGACATCCTGGCTTACGATCATCGCGGCCACGGGGACAGCACGCCCGCTTTCTACACCTACGGCTACTTTGAAAAAGGGGACGCCCTGACCGCCTATCGATGGTTCCAGCAACGCAGCGGGTTGGCTGAATCGCAGATCGGCGTGGCCGGGGTATCGTTTGGGGCTGCCACAGCGTTACAACTCGCGCCGATGATCCCCGACGCACCGTTCATCCTGGCCGACTCATCCTATCGCAGTCTGGCGGGGATTATTGTAGCACAGGCCAATGTCCGGGTAGGCAGCTTCCTCAGCCGCTTCATGGTTCCCGGCGTATTGGCCATAGCCGGGTTGCGGGGCGGCTTCGACACATCGGCGGTCTCACCAGAAACGGACATCGCCAAGGCGCAAATGCCCATCCTGCTCATTCATTCGCGCACCGACGATTTCACCCCCTACACCCACTCGGAAGCCATCTACGCCAACAGCGACCAGAGCCGTACCGTGCTACATATCAACGAATGGGGATCGGCCCATGCCGGGGACATCGGAACCGATTTCGCCGCCTATAAGCAACTGTTCGACGTCTTTATGGCCGAGTATGTCCCCGGTTTCGGCCTGCCGCCAAACCAATAGCAAATCAATGGATTGACAACGGAGCAACCATGAAACATCGTCGATTGTGGATCACCCTGATTGTCGTCGCTGTTCTCTTCACTGCGGTCTATGTGGCCGCCGGCTGGTATTTCTCCAGTCTCATCATCGCCACCGACACGGAATCGCTGGCCGAAGCGGCGACCGAAGCCGCGGCCGACGGCGAGACCCCGGCCGACTTCGGCCTGCCGGATCCGGAAGACATCACCATTCAATCGGGCGACGTCACCCTGTCCGGCTGGTATTTCGACAATCCGGCCGACGCAGGTTGCGGCTTGATGTTCCTCCACGGCTTCCACGGCACACGCTACAACGCGCTCAACTGGGCGCCGATGTTCTGGGAGCGCGGCTGTGACATACTGGCCTACGATCATCGCGGCCACGGCGACAGCACGGATGCCCTCCACACCTACGGCTTTTACGAGAAAGGGGACGCCATCGCCGCCCTGGACTGGTTCATCAACCGCTCCGGGCTGGAACGCTCGCAAATCGGCGTGTTCGGCGTGTCCTATGGGGCGTCCACAGCGCTACAGATGGCCCCTATGACGCCGGAGATCGCCTTTGTCGCCGCCGATTCGCCCTACAGCGAACTGGAAGAGATCGTCGGTTTCCAGGGCCGCGCGCAGTTCCCCACCCTTGCCCCGCTGGTGTTGCCGGCGGCCTTGCGCATTGCCGAACTGCGGGCTGATTTCGATGTGGACGCGGTGGCACCGGAACGATCCATCGCCGAGATCACGGTTCCCGTCCTGCTCATCCATTCGTTGACCGATGAATACACCGTTTCCACCCATTCCGAGGACATCTACGCCAACAGTGACAAGAGCCGCACGGTGCTCGATCTGACCGACTGGGATTCACCCCACGCCCGCGATATCGTCACTGATCCGGTGGCCTACGAGCAGCTGGTCAACGACTTTCTGAGCCAATTCGTGCCGAACTTCGGTCTGGCCCCAACTCCATGATCGATGGGGCGTGGTCGTTGCCCGCCGCGCTGGGCATCGGCGAACGGCCGGAGCTGGTGGCCTTCGTTGGCGGCGGGGGCAAGACCAGCCTGATGTTCGCCCTCGCGGCCGAGTTGCCGGGGCGCGTGGTCATGACCACCACTACGCGCCTGTTCGCCCGGCAGATGGAGCACGCGCCGTCCATCATCTATGAGGGCGATCTCGCGGCGCTTGACGAAACACTGGCCACCCACAGGGTTTGCTTTGTCGCCGGTCGTATCGAGGGAGACAAGGCCATCGGCGTCGATCCCGTTCTGCCCGCCCGCCTGCTGGCCCGGCCCGATGTCGATTTCGTTCTGGTGGAGGCCGACGGCTCGCGCATGCTGCCCATCAAGGCCCCCGCCGACCACGAACCGGTCGTCCCGCCGGGGACGACGCTGCTCGTGCCGATGGCCGGGCTGGACGCGCTGGAAGGGTCGATCGATGAAGTCGCCCATCGACCGGAACAGATCAGGGCGATTACGAATGACGAATTACGAATGACGAATGAAGAGCGGTCGTCGGTGGTCGACGGCCGGCTGACGGCGGCCGGACTGACGCGGGTGCTGGTTCATCCGCAAGGTGGACTGAAGAATGCGCCGGATGGAGCGCGAATCGTCCCGTTTCTCAACAAGGCCGAGACGGCCGGACGACTGGCGGCGGGGCGAGAGGCGGCTGGACTGATGATGGCCGAGCCACGGGTATCGCGGGTGGTGCTGGGAGCGCTGCGGGAGGCGTCGCCGGTATGCGAAGTGTGGCGACGGGTGGCAGCCGTCGTGCTGGCCGCGGGAACATCCAGCCGCATGGGTCACAACAAGCTCCTCCTGCCCTGGGGCGAATCAACCGTGCTGGCCCGGACTCTGGCCAATGTAAAAGAGTCGTCGGTAGCGAGTGTGCTGGCCGTCACCGGGCACCAGCAGGAGAAGACGGAGGCGATCGCCGCCGATCTATACATCCCAACGATACGGAATGAATACTATGCGAATGGGATGTTGACGTCTGTTCAGACGGCCATTCGCCACTTACCTCCAACCGTCGAAGCCGCGCTTGTCGTGCTGGGCGATCAGCCGATGGTCGACGCGGAGATGATCAATGCTCTGTTACGCGCCTATGCCGCAGGCACGCATGGTTTAATCGCCCCCACTTATCGCGGGCAACGCGGCAATCCCGTGCTCATTGACCGGCGCTATTTCGATGAACTGCTTTCCCTGCCGCCGGAAGCCGCGCCCCGCGTATTATTGCAGCGTCACGAAGACGATCTGCGTTATGTCGAGTTCGACGACGACGCTATCCTTCACGATATCGACCGGCTGGAAGATTACGAGCGCTGGCGGCCGAAATAATCTCACCTCAATAGCTGTTACCCTCGCCTCAATAGTTGTTACCCTCGGCGCGAGTGCTACAATTTTCGGCCGTCATGAAGAATTCCACACCACCGGCAGATTGGCCGGTTCGCATCATTCGCAGCGCCAAACGGCGCAAAACGGTCGGCGCTCGTCTGGAAGACGGCGTACTGGTGATCCGCGCTCCGGCAACAATACGCGATGACGAACTGGCCCCGATCATCGACAGCCTTAAAAAGCGCATGAAACGACGCGCCAAAAACATGCCGCAATCGGACGAGGCTCTTGAAAAACAGGCGCGTGAGTTAAACCGGAAGTACTTCGACGGCCGTCTGAAATGGCAATCCGTCCGCTATGTGACCAATCAGAACAGCCGATTTGGCAGCTGCACGCCCGCTGATGGCACCATCCGGCTGAGTCATCGATTGGCCGGCATGCCGTCATGGGTGCGTGATTACGTGCTGGTCCACGAGCTGGCCCACCTTGTCGAAGCCAACCACGGCCCGCGCTTCTGGGACCTGGTCAATCGCTACCCGCTGACCGAACGCGCGCGCGGCTATCTGATGGCTGTGGGGCTGGAAGCGCTCGATGATGCCGGGGAAGAGGCTACTTCAGCAGTTGACGGTAGCCGCGATTCCAGTAGACCAGCGGCTTGACGTCCGGCCTGGGCACACCGCAAGCCTGCACCTCGCCGATGTAAATGGTGTGGCTGCCGGCGATGAAACGTGAGTAGATAGTGCAATCCAGCCAGGCCAACGCGTCCTTGAGGATCGGCGCGCCGGTGACGGCCGTGTCCCAATTCCCCTCGGCGAAACGATCTTCATCCTTCAGCCAGGCGAAGCGGTTCGACAGCTCCATCTGATCGTGGCTCAAAATATTAACGGCGAAGGTCGCCCCGGACGTCTCCAGCAAGCGGTAGGCGCTCGCCCGGTGGTCGACCGCGATCAGGATGAAGGGTGGCTCGGGCGAGACGGAAGCGAAAGCCGAAACAGTGAGCCCATGGGGCACATCCGACGCAGGCGATTTGATGGTGACGATGGTCACGCCCGATGGAAAATGGCGCAATACGTCACGATAGTCCTCAGATGATGCAGGCATAAAATCCCTCATAAAAAATCAGCGGCCGAACTGTACAGCCCAACCCCGTTAATTGTAGGAAGATCGCTTGGTCGGGGGCAAGCCCAGAACGTCGCGCACGACGGTGGCGATATTGGTGAGATCGTGAATGTGCGCGGCATGGCGAGCATGGTCGCGGCCGAAAAGGATCGTCGGCACGGGGTTGCGCGTGTGCTGGCGATGACCCTTCTCTTCCAGGTTGCCGTGGTCGCTGGTGATGATAAGCAGGCCGCGGTCCTCATTCCACGACTCCAGCAGGCCGCCGAGCACGGTGTCGATATGCTCCAGGTGGGTGACTGCCTCTGCCAGTGTCCCGCGATGACCCGCCTGGTCGGTCGGCCAGTGCTCGAAGAAGCTGAACTCATAACCGGCGGCGATGGCGGCGATCCGGCGACCAGCCTCGTGAAGCGCGAGGACGGGCATATCGACATATCCCAGATGATCGCGCCAGCCCGCGCCGGTGAAGTCGGGGCTGACGGCCCGTCCCGCGCGCAGGTCGGCCTCGCCCATGAGCGGCAACCCGGCGCTGACGGCCGCCAGCGGGACGGCCGACAACAGGCGACGGCCGTTCTCGATGGCCTCAAAATAGCTTGCCGGATAGGGGGTGATGAGCGCTGCCCGACCACCCGAGGCTATCACCTCGTGAAACAACGTGCCCTGCTGAATCGCCTCGGCGACGGCCGCGTTGGGTTTGGGACCGTAATGCTCGCCCACTTGTCGGGGGATATTGCGACCGGTGAGGATAGTGGCCTGACCGGTAGCGCTTTGCGGCCGCCCCTCCAGGCCCAGATTGGCATCCGTCGGCACAAGCGTGGCACGTTCGGTCTGTCGCCGGCCGCCGCCGTCCAGATACCAGCCGACGCCCAGCAAGCCGGACAACACCGGCATCCTGGCCGTAACAAACGGGTTCTTGCCGGGGTCCGGCCCGCCCAGGCCGACGCCATCCAGAAATAATATATGAGCAAACAATTGTTGGTCCGTCATTGCCAACCGTCCAGCGTTCTCCGATAATCCTAGCATATCCTCGGCGGGTTTAGAAATTCGATCCGTTCTGATGTGCGCCGGTCTCTCATCAGCCAGGATATTCTGTCGATAGATTCAAGCTCTTCATGAACGAAGATTTCATCACCATCAACGAATCACTCTCTCTGCCGGAAACGGAGTTGCAGTTTCGCTTCTCAACCGGCGGCGGGCCAGGCGGCCAGCATGTTAACAAGACGGCCACGCGGGTGACATTGCTGTTCGACATCGCCAATTCGCCCAGCCTGAACGACGAGATGCGCGGCCGCATCCTCGACCGCCTGTCGTCGCGAATCGACCGCCACGGCACGCTCCATATCGACGTTCACGAGTCGCGCAGCCAGTGGCAAAATCGGCTCACGGCCATCGCCAGGTTCCAGCAACTGCTGGCGGACGCGCTGACGGAACAAGCCGAACGACGACCAACGCGGCCGACACGTCACGCTCGCCAGGAACGGCTGGATAAGAAAAAGCAGCGCAGCGAGATCAAGCGGGGTCGCCGCCGGCGTTGGGATGAATAACCACCCCTGTTCTGCCGAAAAAAATAGGGCAGGGAAACCATGCCCTATCGTTCATCTGTGATCACACCGGGGAACCCGGTCGTTTACGATTCGAGTGCTTCGGGCAAGCTCTCGGCCATCACCTCAATCGGCGGTGATAAAACCGGTCCGCTCTCCAACAGGGTGAAGGCCAGCCCGTCTCCGTCGACGTCGATGCGGATGCGGTCGCCGGATTTGAACTCGCCACGCAGCAAGCGCATGGAGAGGGCGCTCTCGACATAACGCTGGATCGCCCGCTTGAGCGGCCGCGCGCCGAAGTCCTTGTCCAGACCTTGCTGGGCCAGCCAGTGCTCGGCCGGCTCGGTCAACTCAATGCTCAAGTTGCTGTGTTCAGCCAGGCGTGCCTGCACATCCTTGACCTGGAGCTTGACAATCTCGACCACATTCTCTTCAGATAGCGGCTCGAAGATGATAATCTCGTCGATTCGGTTAATAAACTCCGGCCGGAAGGTCTGTTTGAGAGCCTCTTCGATGCGCTTGTGGTTTTCCTTCTCGGACGAGGCCATGCCGGCAAAGCCCAAGGCGCCGGACTTCTTGACGAAGGACGTGCCGACATTGCTGGTCATGACGATCACGGCATTGCGGAAGTTGACCACGCGGCCCTGGCCATCGGTCAGGCGACCGTCGTCGAGCATCTGCAGGAGGGCATTCCACACATCGGGGTGCGCCTTTTCGATCTCGTCAAACAGGACGACCGAATAGGGGCGACGGCGTACCTGCTCCGTGAGCTGCCCGCCTTGCTCATAGCCGACATAACCGGGAGGAGCGCCAAACAGGCGGCTTACGGTATGCTGCTCGCGGTACTCACTCATGTCCACGCGAATGAGGGCGTCCTCATCGTCGAACAGGAACTCGGCCAGCGCCTTGGCCAGCTCGGTCTTGCCCACGCCGGAACTGCCCAGGAAGATGAAGGAGCCAATCGGTCGACGCGGGTCGCTGAGGCCGGAGCGGCTGCGGCGAATTGCGTCGGACAAGGCGGCGATTGCCTGTTCCTGGCCGATGATGCGCTCGTGGAGACGCTCCTCCATGTGGAGCAGCTTGATCGCCTCAGTCTCCATCATTTGCGAGATGGGAATGCCCGTCCAGGCCGAGATCACCTCGGCGATATCGCCGTCGTCCACAACATCATCGAGTTTCTGCTCGCTCTGCCATTGCTCACGCATTTCATTGAATTCCGTCTCCAGGCGCAAGCGATCGGCCTTGGTGACCTGCGCCCGCTCGTAGTCACGGGCAGCGCTGGCTTCCTCTTCCTCAGCCAACAGAACGTCGATCTCCGCCTTCAGGCTCTTCAGTCCGGCCGGCAGGGTATGGAGGGCGACGCGCAATTTGGCGGCCGCCTCGTCCATCAGGTCGATGGCCTTATCGGGCAGGCGTCGGTCAGTAACGTAGCGAGACGAAAGCTTAACCGCGGCCACGATGGCCGAGTCGGAGAACGTGACGCTGTGATGTTCTTCATAGCGGCCGCGTAATCCCTGCAACATCTCGATTGTCTCTTCAGGCGACGGCTCATCGACAAAGACGGGGGCGAAACGTCGCTCCAGGGCGGCATCGCGCTCGATGTATTGGCGGTACTCATCCAGCGTCGTCGCGCCCACGCATTGCAATTCGCCGCGAGCCAGCGCGGGCTTAAGCATATTGCTGGCGTCCATCGCGCCTTGGGCTGAACCCGCGCCGACGACCGTATGTAGCTCGTCGATGAACAGAATGATCTCGCCCTGGGCGCGCTGAATTTCTTCCATGGCGGCCTTCAGGCGTTCCTCGAACTCGCCGCGAAAACGGCTGCCGGCGATCATCGCCCCCAGATCAAGGGCCACGACGCGCTTGTTGAACAGGTTCTCGGGCACATCGCCGGCGATAATCTTCTGCGCCAGCCCTTCGACGATGGCCGTCTTGCCGACGCCGGCCTCGCCGATGAGGACGGGGTTGTTCTTGGTGCGGCGGCTCAACACCTGGATCACGCGCAAGATCTCGGCATCGCGGCCGATAACCGGGTCGAGATGACCATCACGAGCCATTTGCGTCAGGTCGCGGCTGTATTTCTCCAGGGTGCGATAGCGGCTCTCGGACTGACGATTGGTCACGCGCTGTCCGCCGCGAATCTCCTTGATGGCCTCCAGCACACCTTCGCGAGTGATGCCAAATTCCTGCAAGATACGCGACGAAGCGGTGTTGCGCTCGCTCAGAATGGCCAAAAAGATATGCTCGGTCGATATATATTCATCTTTCAGCCGATTAGCCTCCCCTTGGGAGAGTTCCAGCACGGTGCGGATTCGGGGCGTGTAGAAGACCTGACCTACTCCGCTGCCGTAGACCGACACCTTGGGGCTGGCGCGCAGTTCGGCATCCAGTCGGTCGATCATGGCCGCGCTATCGGCGTTCAAACCAGTCAGAATTTGAGGAACGGCCCCATCTTGCTGCTCCAGCAAGGCCAGGAAAACGTGTTCGGTGTCCACCTGGGTGTGACCATAGCGGCGCACAATTTCATAGGCGCGTGTGGCCGCGTCCTGGGCCCGTTCTGTAAAACGATCAAATCGCATTGGGCTATTGTCCTTGGTTCGTATACCTCAATTCATTTTCGGACGACAGTCAAGGCAAGACCGTCGCCGACTTATTATTCTAGCAAGGCAAGATTGGATTCGCGTAAGACCGGTGGCGGATATCCGGTTCGGTTTGGGAACGGCAATCATCATTTACAATACGCGAATACCTTCGTTCTGGTCGTAACCATCGCCCCAGGCCATGATTTTGAACGGCGTTATCTCGATGAGTCGCCAGTCGGCCGTCTCATCATAACGGAAATCCCACTCGTACTTGTTATGAAAATGCTCGGCCAGAGGATCGATGAGCGCCCGATCGGCGGTGTGAGCCTCGCCTTCGATGACGACCACATTGACCGCGTCGGGCAGCGACAGAGCGACATTCTGATTATGATACATGTTGGTGTATTTCTGCGTCTCGCTGCCGGTGCAGACGTAGATTTTGTCGTTGAGCCAGATATACCAGAGAGGGACGAGATGAGGGCGGCCATCGCCGCGAACGGTCGCTATCCAGATGTTGCTTTCCCGGCTCAGTCGGGCTTCAATCAAACGCCAGCGGGCAGGATCTCTTCGTCTCATAGTGCGCTGCGCCCGGCCGGGCTATCTTGATTAAAGAGCATCCACAGATATCACAGAGTTTGCAGATTTTTCAGAGACAAATCCGTGAGGATCGCCTCGCCTTTTATTTTCTCTATCCGCTGGGGACTATCAACTCGCCAGCGCGCCAATGTGCCGTCTCCGCGTCACACACATAGCCTGTCAGCGACTGCATCAGGTCATCAAACTGTCGAGCGTCGCCACTGGTAAAACATCGCAACGTGCCCCGCGGATGCTCGGGCGCGCTTAACCGATGTTGTTGTAGCACATATCGGGTTTGTCGGGCAACCGCCGGGGCCGGATCGATGATGGTCATCTGTTCTCCGGCAAGCTCTTGCAACAAGGGGCTAACAAAGGGGTAATGAGTGCAGCCAAGGACGAGTGTATCAACGCCGGCAGCCAGCATCGGGTCGATTACGCGGCGCAACAGGTCTCGCGTCTCGAGTGTGTCCAGTGCTCCGGATTCGATCAGTTGCACCAGCCCCACGCAGGGATCCTCATGAACCTCGATACCCGCGGCAAAACGAGCCATCAGGGCGGCATACCGATTGCTGTTGAGCGTGCTTGGAGTCGCCAACACCCCCACCTTGCCGCTGCGCGTCGTCAGTGCCGCTGGTTTGACGGCCGGTTCCATGCCGACAAAGGGCACGGCCGGGAACGTTTGGCGCAGATAATCGAGCGCGGCGGCCGAAGCCGTGTTGCATGCCACCACGATCAGCTTCGCCTTATGTCGCAGGAGGAAGCGGGCGATCCCGGCTGTGAAGTCGCGCACCTGTTCCGGCGGCCGCGGGCCATAGGGGATGTGTTGCTGATCGGCGAAGTAAAAAGTTGATTCGGACGGCAGCAATTGGCGGAGATGGCGCAGCACCGAAAGTCCGCCGACGCCGGAGTCCATCACCCCGATAGGGTCCTCCGGCCGCGGCCGGTATTCGAGCGTAGCGCGCTCGCCGTCGTCGCTCACGACCAGTTCAAACCCGGCTCCGCACTGGAGCTTCAGGGGATGGAAGAGGCAGCTCGTCCGGAGTTCGTCCCGGTAGCCCGACAACCTGCCCGGGAGCCGGATGCGTTCGCCGGCGGCCGAGGCCGCGCACGATAAGGACAATGCCCAGGAGCGCGAGAGCGAGGGTCAGCAAGCGACGAAAGAAGGACACAAGATCATAGATCTCGGTCGAACGGGCCGCAATGCCGGCCGCGGGCGTGGTCAAAGCCGTCGTGAAGGTGCCGGTGCGCAACGCTACCTCAAACTCGAGGGCTTCAAGGCTGCGGCGCGAGATGGCGTTCATGGTGGTTTGCATCAGCCGGGGGGATATTCGGGCGAAACGGCCGCGTGGTTCGATATCGGCCTCGTAGATGAGCGCGGTGGCGCCGGCTCCCTCCGGTTCGAGGGACACGTGGCCGCGGGCATAAAGATAACCGGGGCGGTTCTCGCTCTCAGCCTCGAAGTCAAACCCCTGATAGGGCGTAACCCGGTCAAGGTGCATGACGCCGGTGAGATGCTCGATATCCCGGCCAATGCGTGTGTTGAGGGTTAGCTGGAATTCATCGGGGGCGATGGCTTCCAGCATATCGCAGTCCGGCAAGACCCGCTTGAGCACGTCCGGATTTTGCAGAAGAGACCACAAGGTTTCCGGGCCGGCGGCAAATGTCCGTCGTCCTTCGATTTTCATTTCCGGTTCCCTCTTTCATCCCTGCCGACACGATTCATTTCGACAGACCCTCGTTAGCGGGTGGCCATCCATTGGTCGACCAGGTCATCGATCTGAGCCGCCCGCCAGTCGTCAAATGCGTCGATCGCGTTTTTCATGAAGCCTTCAGCGATTTCCTCGACCCGCCCCAACGATATGCTCTGGGCGATACGGTCGACGACGCGCTTGGGCATCATGCGCAAACCGCGCGGCCGCGGTAGTTTGGATTGAAACTGGAAGTGGTAATCGATACCCGTCCCGTCTTCCTCCGGTATCAGCCGGGCCGAGCTGGAGTAATAGCCATAGCCGGTCGTGGCGTTCAGCGTGGCCGACGACTCGACCCACTCGCAATCTTCCAGTGGCGCGATGATGATCTCCTGTTTCTCGATATCGGTGGTGCTCTTCAGGTCGCAATAGATATTGATCGTGTACGCGCCCAACTCGACAGTCTGATAACGGATGCGAACCTTATCTTCGTCATAGGTATCGATGACACTGATATGGGGCAGCAAATAGGTCACCCGACTCAGATTACTAAAGTAAATGAGAGTCGTGACAGGATCGGCCGGAAAATGAAAGCGACGCTGTATGGTACCGTTGAGCGTGATCATCTGACGATACGATAGTATGGCAATAGGTATCGAGCCGAATGCAGGATGTGGCAACGACTAGGATTGTGGCCCCCCGGCCTCCCCCTGCGCAATCACGTCATCCAGTTTTATCGACAATGCCTCAAGCTGGGCGTAGACGCGCTCCAGCTCATCCCGGGTCGGCACACCGCGATCCGACAACAATTTCTCCAGTTCCGCCTGGCCGGGAGCCGTGGCTTCCGGTGGAGAAAAAATAGGCGATAGTAGTTTTTCCCGCAGCCGGGCGCCTTCTTCCCGGGCCAGATCCCCCTTGGTGATCAGTAGTTGAACCCGCCGGTCGATCTCTTCGTCCACATGACGCCAGAGGTCCAATGGTAAATTAAGCCCGCGACGCAAGTTCCCGATCGTGTCGCCCCCGGCTCGCACCAGGTTGGTCAGGACGGATTTGGGCAAGAAGCCCTTCTGCTGCTTCTCTTGCTCGAAGATAATCTGGGTCAGGACAACGGCCGTCAGATCTTCATCCGTGGCGTGGTCCATCACCACAACCTCGCCACCGGCGCGGATGATGGCGGCGATCTCGTTCAGGGTGATATATCGTTTGGCATCTGTATCGTAGAGCTTTCGATTGGGATATCTTTTGATAACAGGCATAGGATAGGTCCGGTTTACCGATCGGGCGATAGCCCATTATATGTTTGATAATCAGAGATGCCAAAACCAGCGACGGCCCAACGGGCCGGATATCAACGCTTGTGATTGAGTTGATCCATCTTGTGGCTCAACTCGGTGATTTTTTCGCTTAACGCATCGATCTCGGTCGTCGTCGGAATATTCATTCGCGTCAGGATAGTCTCGATGCTCTTGTCGACGCTCTCCTCGGCTCTTTTTGCACCGCCCTGGACAATCTTCTTGCGCCGGTCGAATACATCGACGAGGAGGTTGCGGGCATCGCCGTCGGCGATCTCGCCGCGCTCCACCAGCTTGCCGACGAAGTCTTCAATCTGCTCCTGAGTGAGGGCAACGGCGCCGATAGCAGCCATGAGAACGCGCCGCAATCCACCGAGTAATGTGTTGGCCGATTCGGGCGTCTCTTCCGTAATTTCGATCTCATCCTTCATTAGGAATGCTCCTGTTCGGTTACGATTTAATTGACGGGCCGGAGGTGATGCGCGTCGCTCATCGGCGACAAAGTAAGCGCAGACGAACGCGCCATGACGCAGCGCATTATAAGGAATAGTATCATATGGGGGTCGGGGATGTCAAACAGCGAGGGGAGGGTTTCCTGATAACCAGCTACTCAACAATCAACTTGCCCTGTTTATCGCAATCGTTAACACTGCCGGTTGAGTTTCGCTATAATGGGACCATAGATCAAATGACCTACGGAGGAACCATGTCGGCAAACCAGACGCTATTGACGGACGAAACGCGCCCAGTAATCGAGAAGATCGCCGCCGCGCGACAGGACATCGAGGGCCAGCGAGCCTCAGCCCTGCTGGCTCTGGCCGATGGCCGGAGCCGGGCCGAGGCGGCCGCGGCCGTTGGGCTGACCGAAGGACAAGTCAACTACATCGTCCGCAAGTTCTCCGATCAAGGATTGGGCGCTTTCCCTTCGGCCGGACAATGGGCGAAAGACGCCGCGGGTGGCGCATCACGAGATGTCACCGACGCGGCAACAGAAGATGCCGAACAACTCCGTGCGATGGTAGACGATTTGAACGCTCGCGTGGCCGAGCTTCAGCAACTGGTGGATGAGAAGCCGCGCGCCTACGACGCTCATTATTCTCCGGCTCGCTTGCTGGCGATGGTGCGTGACAATATCCAGAAGCTGACACCCGAAATGCAGATGGATGTGCTGCGCAACTTGCAGGGGATGTCGGCCGAGGATCTGCTCGATCTGGAAACATGGAAGGGTCTGGCCTACATGATGACCTATTCGGCCAAGTTCCAGGCCGAACAAATGCGCGAGAAGGTGTCGGACACGATCAACCAGGTCGTGCCCGAACCAATCCAGCCGGGCCGCCTGTGGCGGTTGGGCAAGTCGAGCCTGGATCGCGTCACCCCCGAATTCGCCAAGCAGATCTTGAGCACGTTTCAGGGAGCAACGCGCGAGGATTTGTTGGACCCCAATACCTGGAAGGGAGTGTGGTACATGATCACCTACTCGATCCAGTTCCAGGCCGAGCAATGGAAGCAACGACTGTCCGTGACCGAAGACTCCCAGACGCAGGAATAGCGGTCGGGTAATATTATGTCAATCTATACCAGCGATGCCCAACTCTATTCCTGCCTTCAGGCTCTGTTCGGGATCATCCAGACGCATGATCCCAAGGCGGCCGATGCATTGCTGAAGGCATCGCTGGCGATCACCTTCAACTGCTCCACACCCGAGGCGGCGGTCACGATCGATGCCCGTCGTGCGCCGGTTAAGTTCCTCTTTGGACAAGCCAACCTGAAGCCCACCATCGAGGTCGACCTGGCGGCCGATACGCTACATTGCCTGTTGCTGGGGGAGATACGGCTGACCAAAGCCATCGGCAGCGACCTGCTGAGCCTCAAGGGGCCGGTGTGGAAGACTCTGTCGCTGGCCGATATCTTCCACCACGCGCAGCGATTTTACCCCGACGTGCTGGCCGACAACGGTTTGCCGGCCAGTTGCCCCGATTCGCTTCGACCTCGTTAAAGCGGCGCGTCGCTCATCGGCCGCACGTCCGGCGGATTTGCCCGAACAGTGACCCTCAAGTAAGATCGTTGGGTTAGCTATTTCCAGCCTTGGGAGGCATTATGGACGAAACGATTGACCTCCGCCCCTATGTCGACGCGCTTGTTCGACGGTGGCGGGTCATTCTGGGAGCCGTCATCGCAAGCATACTCATCGCGACGCTCCTTCATTTTTCTTCATCAAATTATCGGGCGACCGCGCTGGTCGCGGCCTTTGAACCTGCCCAGCAACTCCAGTTCGATGAGCGTATTATCAGCTCGGTCAGACTGGAACCCTTTACTTCAGCCTATCCGGAGATAGCGACCAGCAATGATGTGTTATCGGCCGTGCTGGAGCGGGCGAAGGAGCTGTCGGGGGGAACTATCGCCACCTTGCCGGAATTGCGGGATATCCTCAACGTGGAAAAAGGTGACGACTCACGATTGCTGCGCCTGTCCGTCAGATATGACAATCCGCAGGTGGCGGCCGAATTGGCCAATCTCTGGGCAACCACCTTTGTCAAAACTGTCGATGAAATCAATCTCGGCCGGAGCGGGCAAGTGGAGTTTTATGAGAATCTGCGGGCCGATACGATCGCCGAGTTGCAGGGGATCGAGCAAGCCCTGGTCGATTTTCAATCCGGCAATCGCACGGTCATCGTCGAGAACCAGCTATTCTCGCTGGGCCAACAGCAGGCCACCTATCTGGCCGATCAGCGGCGACTCAGGTTGCTGCTGGAGGATATCGAGGCGTTGAGCGCTCAGATAGAGGCCGGCTCCGGCGATACGATCACCTTCGCCGACCAGTTGACCGCCCTGACCTTGCAACAAAACGCCTACATCCACGAAACCCCCATCATCTCGCCAACCGTCGGCATCGCCCAATCCTCGTCTGCATCTGTCCAGTTGCAGGCCAACCCGGAGTTCAACCTGACCGCCGGCACGCGGTCGGAACAATTGGTCTTGCTCGGCGCTCTGGCCCAGTCGGTCGAGGCGCGCCTGGCGACGATCGACGTCAAACTACTGGAGCTTGAATCGAGCTTCTTCAGTTTGCAACGCGAGCAGCAATCCATCGCCAATCGCTACGATGAACTGATTCGCCAACGCGACGTAGCTGCGGAGACGGCCGTGATCCTGGCCCGCCGAATCGACGAAGTGCGAGTCCAGTCGCAGGACACCGGCAACAGCTTGCGGATCGCCAGTCTGGCGGTCCCGCCAGTCAGGTATGATCGGTCGAGTCTGGTGGTTTCGGCGGCGGTGTTCGGGTTGCTGGGCTTCCTGATAAGCGCCATGGCTGTGATCCTCCTGACGTGGTGGAAGTCATCCGGCAATCGCTCGGCCGCCTGATCGAATGGATACAAACGAACGCCAATCGGCGCATAACAGGTTGATAGCCTGGGTCTTGATCCTGGCGCTCGCCGCAACTTTGCACCATGCCAGGGATATGTTCGCGCGCCTTTGGGTAAACACCGGTTATCTTCAGCTCAACCAGGCGCAGGCCTCCGGAGAGGACGCCTGGTTTGATAGCGCTCTGGCCAGTTTCGGCCGAGTCGGGGTTGACTCGGCCTCCGGGCAACGAGCCTGGCGCGGGCGCGGCCTGGCTTACTGGTTTCAATCCCGGTCGGACGAGGCGCTTGCTGTCTGGGAAGCTGTGCCCGGCATGAACACCGAACTTCGGTCGTGGGCGCATCATGCGGAACGGGCCCGTGATTACGCCGCTGTCCGGGACTGGTATCAGGCGGCCGTGCGAATTGACCCGGATAACGGAGACAACTGGTATCGACTCGCCCAGGCATCGGCCCGGATGGGCGACGCCGGCGCGGCCGACCACTACTACCTTCGCGCGTTGTCGTCCCCCGAACGGGCCGAATTCGGCCGCAGCAATATCCTGACAAGGCTGGGCGAACTGGGGAAACAAAAGGAATCGACCGACTGGACCGCCGTTCTGGAGCGTTTCGACGAAGCCATCGGGCAAGACGAATACATCGACATGGCCGACTTCATCGCCTCCCGAATGGGCCGGGCCGAGGCGCTGGAAAAGCTGGGGCGACAGCGGGAGTCGCTGGATGAATATCTGTCGGTGGTTCGATATTCGCCCGATCTCTATTGGGCCAATGTCCATAGCGGCCGTCTGACCTGGTATGTGGAAAGGGACGCCGAGACGGCGACCGCCTTCCTGAGGAAGGCGATTGACATCGACGGCAAGCCGAAGTGGGCTTATGTCAGCCTCGGCCTGATCTACACCGAGTCAGGCAGGCCTGAACTGGCGATTCCCTTGTTCGAGAAAGTATTGACAATTGATCCGAACGATGTTCGGGCGCGAGAGCAACTCAACAAGCCGGCAGGTGACGATGAGCCTTGATTCGAGTGTCGATCAGCCCATCACAACTCCAACAGTTAATGGGACTGCGGACACCAGTATAAACCGCATGGCCACCGGCGCCTGGATCTCATTATTCGGCATCGGGCTGGGCCGCGGCCTTGAATTAGTCAAGCAGATCGCGCTGGCTCGGCTACTTGGGCCGGAAGCATTCGGGTTATATGCCATCGGCTGGAACCTGCTGCGCATCGTCGGCATCCTAGCCCCATCTGGCCTTCAAAATGGCGTCGTCCATTTCGGTATGCAATATTGGCGCAAGGACAACCCGGCACTTCGAAGCATCCTCACCCGCTCCGTGCTGCTGAGTTTCGCAATTGGATGGGGCATTACCGGTGTTCTTCTCATTCTTGCTCCCTGGATAACAGCGGGCTTGTTCAAGGAGCCGGAGTTCCTGCCGTTGTTCCGCATCTTTGCGCTTATGTTGCCGTTTATGGGCGCGCTTAGTGTCACCGCCAATGCCACACGCATCACAAAACGCATGATCTTTGCCATGGCGTCGGAACAGGTTGGCCAGGGCACTCTCAATCTAATTCTGTTTATCGCGCTCTACCTGATAGGCTGGCATCTTCTAGGCGCAATCGTGGCAACAGTAGTTTCGTTTGCTGCCGCCTTCAGTCTGTCGCTCTACTTTCTGTGGCGACTATTCGCCCCGGTGTTCACGGAGCCCTCGAGGTCAGCTATTTCCACCCGAGCATTGCTCGCCTACTCGCTACCTACAGCACTAGCAAGCATGTTTGGGGTCATCATCAATCGCGTTGACCGCCTGTTCCTGGGATATTACTGGCCCTCTGAGGAGGTTGGCGTTTATCAGGCGGCAGCGCAACTCTCGGTAATCCTCGCCATGATTCTCAACGCATTCAACATGATCCTCATGCCGATGATCGCCGAGCAATATCACAAGCGCGACATGAAGCAATTGGAGGAGTTGTATCGGGTTAATACCAAATGGGGCATTTACTGCGTCGTGCCGGTGGCGCTGGTGATCTTTTTCGCCGCCGGAGATGTGATGACCGTTCTGTTCGGCAGCCAATATACGCGCGGAGCCACAGCGCTATTAATTCTCACCGTGGGACAATTCATCAATATCGCCACGGGCGCAACAGGCATAATCCTTGTTATGACCGGCCGGCAAACAGCCTGGCTTCGGTTAAGCATGCTAATCGTGGTGGTCAACCTGACACTCAACCTGGCATTGATCCCGACCTGGGGAATGAATGGTGCGGCAGTAGCAACATCGCTCACGGTGGGTGGATTATTCGCACTGGGGCTGATAGTTGTCCATCACATCCACCATATCTGGCCTTATGATCGTCGGTATCTGAAGGGAGTTATTGCCACGATCATTACGGCAGCTCTATTAGGTGGGGTACGCTTATTACATTTAGGCTCAACCCTCAACTTGCTGATGACAACCCTGGTGGCGGCAGGTAGCTTTTACGGCTTGCTGTTACTGCTGGGCCTCGACGCAGAGGATCGCACGTTCATTAAATCGATCCTTCGGCGAGTAGGAAAAAAATGATCGATATTCTTTATATTGCCGGAGCCGGCCGCAGCGGCAGCACCTTACTGGAGCGAATTCTGGGCCAAATGGATGGCGTCGTTAACATCGGCGAATTACGGCACGTATGGCACCGCTCACCAACTTTACAACGATGTGGATGTGGCGAAATACTCAGCGAGTGCCCCTTCTGGAGAGAGGTGATGGCGCAAACCGATTTTTCACTGACAGCTGAAGGGTTTGCGGATCTGTCCGCAACCCAGCATGAGGTGAGCCGACTTCGCTATGTTCCAGGCGTGCTCAAAAAACCGTTGACCGACGAAGAGTTCATGCGGAACCAACTCATCTATACCGGAACGTTACGCAAGATATATGCCGCTATTCACGATCTCACTGGTTGTCATACCATCGTCGACGCTTCAAAAGATATCCCCACGCTTAATCTACTGCGTGGAATGACTGATTTGCGTCTGCGAGTGCTGCACCTGGTGCGCGACAGTCGGGCTGTGGCCTACTCCTGGACACGGGAAAAGAAGCAGGCCCATCACGTAGGCGAGATCGGCTATATGGATCGACATTCGCCACATCGCTCCGCTCTGGAGTGGCTCTATCGCAATCAGCTGACGGAAATGGCGAGTAATCGGGTCGATGGATATACCCGTGTGCGTTATGAGGAACTGATCGCCAACCCACTGGAAGTCATCGGGCGCGTTGCACACCTTATCGGGTTATCGGAACCTGATCTTGGTTTCATCAATGGCGTAGAGATAAATTTTTCCAAAGAAAACCATGCACTGGTCGGTAATCCGATGCGCTTCCAGAAGGGATCTGTGCAGTTAAAAATGGATAACGTCTGGCAACATGAGTTCAGGAAAGCAGACAAAGCTATCGTAACGGCATTAACCTGGCCCATGTTGCGTCGCTATGGCTATCTGTGAGGTTAATATCCTCAATCGGCAATCTGACGATCCTGATGAAAAGAACCAACATACTTATATCAACTAGCCGACCGGCAATTCAGGTAGCAGGATGAACAATGCTTGACTAATGAATTGGCTGGTCGTGGGCATCAAGCTTATCCAATATTAGACGCTGGTCAGGAATTGACCAAGGATCTATGAACCTGGTCGAGCTTGAGGACGTCCAATAGGATCAAGTTGGGTTGCAGCACCATCCCAGAAAAAACAAAAATACAGGTCTGTTAAGCAAAGTTAAGAAATGAAAGTCCTATTGGTTTCGTTCTTGTTGGATCCCCAACTGGGTGGCGGCGCGTCGACATCTGCAGTTCGATTGGCACGCGGATTGGTCCAACAGGGCGTTGAGGTTGTGGCAGTGACGACCCATGACAAACCGGAGCCACACCTGACCATCGAGGATGGGATTAAGGTCTACGCGTTTCGACCTCGTAACTTATATTGGATCGAAAACAAGGATAAGCAGCCGCTCTGGAAAAAAGTCATCTGGCAATCGATCGATATCTGGAACCCTTCTGCCTATCGTTATTTGAGGCATGTCATCAATGCGGAGAAACCGGATGTCATCCACATCCATAAGCTCCGGGGGTTATCTCCGGCGGTGTGGAGCGCGGCGGCCGCAGAGAATTGTCGGCCAATCATACAAACCTGTCGTGATTACGAGCTAATCAGTCCTGAGGGCACGCTCAGCACGCGCATAGGCCGGCTGGCATTACAGCAACATTGGTCGATGCGTCCTTATCAGGCATTGCGGAGACGCATGTCGAATCAGGTCGATGTAGCTACCGCGCCAAGTCGATTCACGCTGGAGACGATCACCGGGGTAGGTTTCTTCAGTCGTGCGCAGAAGATCGTCGTGCCCAACACGCATGGTTTGACCGACAGCGAGTTAGCCGCGATAGCAATTCGTACACCTCAGCAATTACAATCCACAGGCGGCCTCAAGTTACTCTATCTAGGCCGCCTAGAACCCGAAAAGGGGATCGAAATTCTGTGCCGAGCGTTTGCCGGACTTGCAGACGATTTACCCTACCTCTCTCTGGATATCGCCGGAAGTGGAACACAAGAAACAGCCTTGCGCGCCTCATACACGGATATGCCCAGGTTATGTTTTCACGGCCACCTTGCGGGCGTAGAAAAGGAAAACCTCATCGCTCAGGCAGATGTTCTGGTCATGCCATCTACCTATCAAGAAATATTCGGCAACTCCATTATCGAGACGTATGCATACGGTAAACCTGTCATCGCCTCTCGGATCGGTGGCATGCCGGAGCTAGTCGAAGAGGGAATCACCGGCTTGCTGGTGGAGCCAAATGATGTCGAGTCGCTGCAGGGGGCAATCCGACAATTGTATGCTACCCCAGAAGCAGCGGTAAAAATGAGGTCTGACTGCATTAGGCAAGCCAGATATTACACGATCGAGGCAGTAACAACCGCGTACTTGGCAGCCTATGAAACGGGGATGAGCGCGCGACCCGTTTTACCTCGCCACTGACCACCAACCATTTGGCAAGAGGGAAGAGATAAATCGCCGCAAGCAGCAGTAAACCTATGAAACAAACAAGAACTATCACTTTCAATCGAATGATCCTGGTTGAAGGCCTGGCTTTCTTTTCAACTCTGGCGGTCTATGGGTTGGCATACCTTCTGGTCAGGCCCATGGCTACCGGAGTGGCCATCGCCTGGAGCACGTCGGTGCTCATCCTGATCTTCTACCTCGATCGAAAGCGCAGCGCAGTCCTGGGGCTGGAAAATCAATACAATGAACTCCGTTCTTTCATCAATCTGCAGTCCATGTTAAATCCGGCTTTCCTGCCGCACAGCTATTGGGCCATGGAGCCGACCGATTTGCAGAATCTGCTGGCGACAATCCAATATCATCAGTACCGAACGGTGGTTGAATGTGGAGCAGGGATGTCGACACTATTGATCGGCAAATTGTTGAAGCAACTAGGCGGTGGCCATATCTATTCCCTGGATGAGGATGAAAACTGGTTCGAGGTTATGCGCATGGCCGTCGCCGTCAACGATCTGACTGATTATGTGACGGTTATTCATGCCCCGCTCGTGCCCAATGCCGAATCGGGTGAGCTGTGGTATGCCCCCGAACAGGCTCAGCAAATTCTGGGGAGTGTCGTCCGCATCGACGTCCTGGTGGTCGACGGGCCTAAATCGGTCTCAGCCTTGTCGCGATCCCCGGCGTTGCCGTTCTTTGCGGGGGCGCTGGATAGCAACAGCTTAATCGTGCTCGATGACAGCCGCCGCAACAATGAAAGAGCGGTCATTGAACATTGGCTCGAACGGTTCAATATCGAGATTGAGCAACGCAGCGGATCGCTTAAAAGCCAGGCGTATATCCGCCTTCGCTGAACAATAGACACACCAAGCCCCAAATTGCGAAATAAGTATCAGTTACAATGAACATGAGTGTATCTCAACATCAGCAACCCTTGCCGGAAGCTCCGCCCAAGCGCTCGTTGTCGTTGCCCTTCATCGATACTGAGCCACTGTTCGATGTTCAATTGGCGTTTTTATTGTTGCCCGTATGGTGGCTATTGGGCGTGGAGCAGTTTATCTGGCCGATCGTCTTTGGCTGGGCCACACTTAAATTGCTTTATCTACAACGATTGCGAGTCGCGGCAAATCCTCCGTTACGCTGGTTTGCAGCATTTCTCGTAGCGGTTATGTTTTCGAGCTTGTTCATCGTTGAACCGGAGCGATGGTTCTCGTTTGTGCGCAATCTGGGTGCTTTCACGGCCGGGTTCCTGGTGCTGCTGATCATCACCAACCGCGCTCGCTCATGGAAAAATATTGAGAAAACACTCGACGTCACCTTGATCACGATATTGGTCGCAGGTAGTATGGGACTATTGGCTATCGTCGGCATATGGCGGCCTCAAATACACTCCTTCATCGGAAACCTCCTGCCCTCCGCAGTGGCCAATACAAGCTATGGCCAAACAATCGTGATACGTACCTTGGGCGATCGCGCCTGGTTCGCAGGTTTGGGGAACTATTTCCGGCTCAGCGGTCTATTCCTATTCAGCAACAGTTATTCCAGCGCTCTGGTCTACACTATCCCGTTTCTATTCTATAAACTCAGTCAAAAACGAGGACTCGCGAAAATCCCTTGGGGAATGGGGATTCTCCTGCTATTAATCAATCTCGTTTATACGACCGGTCGCGTAGCAACCATTGCGCTATTAGTGGGAGCGATCTTTTTTGGATTGTTATATAGCAAGCAGCGTCGAATAAACCGGGTATTCATGAGCCTCGGCCTTTCCATGGCGATCGTATTGGTCCTCCTCACGGCCGCTCTTGAGTTATCCGGTAGCGGATCAGGCACAGGACTTACCGATCAGGCGACCGAGGCTGTGGGCGCCCTCGTCTTCGCTCGTGGGTCGGGGAGCTTTACAAGTCGATTTGGCGTCTATGAGGCTACGCTGTCCAGCTTTATGGAACGACCGCTGCTGGGCTGGGGCACTGAACGCGACCATCCAGGTTTAAGATTTCCTATGGGGTCTCATAGCGAATATTTAGCCATCCTGTACCGTCATGGACTAATAGGATTTACTGCACTGGCGGGCATGCTCATCTCCACCTGGATCGTCACACGACCGCCGCGCAGTATGGCTGCGTACACTAAAGAAAGAACGTTCCTGTGTTATGGCCGCTGGTTCATCGTAACCGCAATCGTGAATAATATCATGAACAATCCCTCGACGGACGCCACAGCCTATGTTTTCCTATGGACGATCATCGGTCTGCTGGTAGCCACAGCTCTACAGATAAACAAACAGAGCGATGATACGCCCGCAACCAATTAAAATCCTTGGTATCCAGGTCCACTCCTTGACTGTGGATCAATTGCATGAGGAACTGGCCGAATTGATCGACGCCGGGGCGCATGCGGAAGTGCTGAATGTCAATATCAATTGCATAAACCTGGCCGTTGCAAACCCCTGGTTACGGGATTACCTCAATCAGGCTGAGATTGTCTTTTGCGACGGCGCGGGGGTTTTACTGGGAGCGCGAATCCTGGGACACCATATTCCCGAACGCATCACCTATGCCGACTGGATGTGGCAGTTGGGCGAATTCGTTGCGGAGCGAGGTTACACGCTCTACTTCCTGGGGGCCGGGCCGGGGGTCGCCCAACGCGCGGCCGAGTGCATGCAAGAGCGTATTCCCAGCCTGAAGATAGTCGGTCTACGCGACGGCTATTTTGAGAAAGTGAACGGGCACCCCGAGAACGAGGCAGTAATACGCGAAATCAACGAGAAACGGCCAAACATCCTCGTTGTCGGCATGGGTATGCCGGTACAGGAGCGATGGTTGCATGATAACTGGGGTCGCATTGACGCAAACATCGCCCTGACCGGTGGCGCAGTGTTTGAGTATTTGTCGGGTAATCTCAGACGTGCACCAACCTGGATGACCAACAATGGTCTGGAATGGCTAGGCAGGCTCGTCATTGATCCGGGTCGACTCTGGCAACGTTACCTGGTCGGCAATCCCGTTTTTCTGGCTCGGGTATTATGGGAGCGCTTCTTCGGCCGTCGCTGATTTGGTTGGCGCAACAGTCAACCGGCGGCCGCGCCATCGAGTTGCTCTGCCAGCGCCCCCGGCTCGTTCACCGGCAGACGGCAGACAAACCGGCGACATACATACGCCGTCGCCCGATCGTTGAGGCGCGGCCGGTCGGCCAGCAGCGGAATAATCCCGGCGGCCGCGTCATCGCCCACAGCCACAACCAGATCGGGCCGATAGCGGCTGTTCACCACATCCAGCAGCGCCCGGGTGTCGGCCGCGCCGGGGTTCCCGGCAATGGCCGCCTCCTGTGGTTGCCCCAGGATGAGCGTCGCCGCGGCGAGCCATTGCGAGAACGCGCCGGGGTAGCGAGCCATCGGGTCGGTGAGGGCCGCGACCATCGCTTCGGCCGTGTCCCAATAGCCGCCCTCGCCGGTGTAGAGGCCCAACAGGAGCAACACCTGCGCCGCCATGCTGTTGCCGCTGGGCGTGGCGTTGTCCTGCAAATCCTTGGGTCGGTGGAGCAACGGTTCATGGTCGTCGGAGGTGTCATAGAAGCCGCCCCCGGCGTCGTCACTGAAGTGGATCATCGTCCGGTCGACCAGTTCCCGCGCCCAGGCAAACCAGCGCGGCTCGAACGTCGTCCGGTAGAGGGCCAGCAAGCCGTCGGCCAGGAAAGCGTAATCTTCCAGATAGCCGTTGTACCGCGCCCCCGCCCCCGCCTTCCACGAGCGCAGCAGGCGGCCGTCGTCCTGTCGCAGATTCGCCCACAGAAATTCGGCGTTCCGGGTGGCGATATCGGTGTAATCGGGTCGATTCAGCGCCCCCCCGGCCTCGGCAAAGGCGGCCAGCATCAGACCGTTCCAGGCGGTCAACACTTTGTCATCCAGCCCCGGCCAGACACGACCGGCGCGCACTTCATAGAGGGTCTGTCGATTCGCCGCCAGACGTCGCTCCAGCTCGGCCTCATCCAGCTCGTACAAGGCGGCGACCTCGGCCGGGTCGCGCGGCCGGTTCAGGATGTTGTGGCCTTCCCAATTGCCCCGATCACCGACGTCATAGGCAACCATGAACAGTTCGGCGTCGGGGCCTAGGGCAGCGCGAATCTCGGCCGCCGACCAGACATAGAACTTGCCCTCCTCGCCCTCGCTGTCGGCGTCGTAGCTGCTGTAGAATCCGCCCGACTCGTGGCACATCTCGCGGACAACGAAGTCCAGCGTCTCTTCCACAATGCGCCGGTAGAGCGGCTTGCCCGTCACCTGCCAGGCATGGAGGTAAACCCGCGCCAGCAAGGCGTTGTCATAGAGCATCTTTTCAAAATGGGGAACCAGCCAGCGGTCGTCGGTCGAATAGCGCGCAAAGCCGCCGCCGATCTGGTCGTAGATGCCGCCACGAGCCATCATGGTCAGCGTGTGCTCCACCATACGCAGGGCCATCGTGTCGCCCCGCTGCGCATGCACGCGCAACAGAAATTCCAGCGTCATCGATGATGGGAACTTGGGGGCCTGGCCGAAGCCGCCCAGTTTGGCGTCGAACGTGTGCAGCAGCCCGTCGAGCGCCCGGTCAATCAGATCGGCGTTCAGAGTGCCACCACCGCCAAACGCCTCGGCCGATGAGATTTCTTGCAGATGGACGGCGATCTCCCCGGCGCTGCGCTCGATCTCCTCGCGCCGCTTGCCCCAGGCGTCAGCCACCGCCAGCAACACCTGTTTGAAGGCGGGCATGCCGTGGCGCGGGACGGGCGGGTAGTAGGTTCCGCCGAAGAACGGCCGTCCGTCGGGCGTCGCAATCACCGTCATCGGCCAACCGCCCTGGCCGGTCATCGCCTGCACCGCGCTCATGTAGATACTGTCCAGGTCAGGCCGCTCTTCACGGTCAACCTTTATATTGACATAATATCTATTCATGATCTCGGCCGTCGCCGGATCTTCGAAAGATTCGTGGGCCATGACGTGGCACCAGTGACAGGCGGCATAGCCGATGCTCAGCAGGATGGGCTTGTCTTCGTCGCGGGCGCGTTGCAGCGCCTCTTCGCCCCACGGGTACCAGTCGACCGGGTTTTCGGCATGCTGGCGCAAATAGGGGCTGGTCTCACCGGCCAATCGGTTGGTCATACATCACTCCTCGGGTCGCTCGGGCGATATTCGGCTTGGCTCATGGTCACCATCCCTATCATCGCCCCACGGCCGCGTCCGGGCATTATAGTCCATCGATCTGATTGGGCGAAACCGGTTGACCGTCGGAACCATGAAACTTAATCCTGTCTGCTGCGTAATGAGTATTGATGCCGGATAACGACACCATCAAGCAACAGTTAATCCGGCCAATAGAGGAGCAATGAGTTTTTTAGGCAATATCATCTGGTTAATCTTTGGCGGGCTGATCGCCGGCGTGGGCTACATCCTGGGCGGCTTCCTGCTTTGCCTCACCATCATCGGCATTCCGTTCGGCGTGAAAGCCATGCAACTGGGCGTCGCCACGCTGACCCCGTTCGGCAAGACAATCATCCCAACCGCGCGAGGCGAAGGCTGCCTGTCGCTGATGCTCAACATCATTTGGATCCTGTTGTTCGGCTGGGAGATCGCCCTGGCCCATCTGATCAGCGCCGGCGTGCTGGCGATCACGATCATCGGCATCCCCTTTGCCGCGCAACACATCAAGCTGATCCCGGTAGCGTTCGCGCCGTTCAGCTACCGACTGGAGTAGCCGTCGAGATATCGATCGCGCCCGGCGCGCATCGAGGTCAATCAACAGACCGCGATTTCGACTGATTGTCGCCCCTGTGGCACAATCGGCTGAAACTGCGGTCTTTTTTATTTGACAAGGGAGGTAGCCATGAGCGAGTTGGTCACCACACAACAGCACGACGGTCTGTTCGAGATCGCTCTCAACCGGCCGGAAAAGCGCAACGCCATCAGTCTGGAGCTATTCAAGGCGTTCGATGCCGCCATCACGGCCGCCAATCGCACGCCGGGAATCCGCGCCGTCCTCATTCGCGGCGAGGGCGAGAGCTTCTCCGCGGGCATCGACGTCTCCGCCTTGCTGGGGTTGGCGCAAACCCACGGCCCGCACTGGCAACAGCGGATGCGCTCTATTACCGATGAGTTCCAAGGGGTTCTGACCCGGCTGGAGCGGCTGGAAATGCCGACCATCGCCCTGCTGCACGGCCACTGTCTGGGTCTGGCCTTCGAGCTGGCGCTGGCCTGCGACCTGCGCATCGCCGCGGAAAATACGGCGCTGGGTTTGCCGGAGACCTTGCTGGGTATCATTCCCGACGTTGGCGGCACAACCCGGTTGACGCGGCTCGTCGGTCCGGCACGCGCCAAGGAATTGATCTTCACCGGCCGTCGCATGGATGCCTCGGCGGCCGAGAAGTGGGGGATCGTCAATTACGTGGTGCCTCGCGAGGAGTTGACGGCCAAAGGGGAAGCCCTGGCGGCCGAGATCGCCCAGGCCGCGCCCTTGGCCGTGGGCATGGCCAAGCGCGTCATCGATGGGCTGGCCGATATCGACCGCGGCCTGATGCTGGAGGGTTGGGCACAAAGCCAGTTATTCGCCACCGAGGACTTTCTGGAAGGCGCGCAGGCGTTCATGACGCGCCGGCCGCCGAATTTCAAGGGGCGTTAGGCCATGATTCGCGCCCGCCATCATCCGGCCGGCTATCATGAAGGCCTGATTTGGATTGGCCACAAAGGGCCGGATATGCTATCTTAAGAGGCAATCAATCGTACTAACGGTGAAATATGGGAGGCGATCAAGATGGGGATTAAGTTTGCAACTGATGAGTGGGGCAAGGCATTGATGGATGCTGTGAACAACAGCGATGCTTATGCCAAAGCCGCCTCGAAATGGGAAGGGGACTTCTACTTCATCACCACCGCCGGCGCAGGTGTCCCAAAGGATACCTATTTGTATCTGGACCTCTGGCACGGCAAGGCTCGCGACGCTTATGTTGTCGAGGACCCCGCCTCCAAAAAGGTCGCCTTTGAATTGAGCGCCAGCATCGATACCTGGCGCAAGGTCATGGAGAAGAAGATCGACCCGATCCGCGGCATCATGTCCGGCCAGCTCAAGCTCAAGGGCAATATGATGACCGTGCTTAAGGCGCCCAAGGCGGCGACCGAGCTGGTGGCCGCGGCGATGAAAGTGGATACGGATTGGCCGCAATAGATTTGCGGTCGCAATAAGACTACGGTAGAGATAAGTCCGCGGCCGCGTCGGGTCGTTGCCCGCACCTTCTGACAATACATATTGAGCCATGAACAGTAATAACGGGCGGCTGAAGATAGGTTTGGCGCTGGGTGGCGGGGTGGCCCGCGGGCTCGCCCACGTCGGCGTCCTCTCCGAGCTGGAGCGAGCCGGCGTGCCCATCGACTGCATCGCCGGAACCAGTATCGGCGCCTTGATTGGGGCTTCCTACTGTGCCGGCCTGGAGGTCGACGAGCTGCGGGACATCGCCGCCCGCACCGGCTGGTGGCAAGTCTCTCGCCCCTTCTTCTCGGCCGGCGGTCTGGTCACCTTCAAGCAACTCGAAAACTGGTTCATCGACAACGTCGGCGAGTTTGAGGTAGAGGATCTGGCCATCCCCTTTGCGGCAGTGGCCAGCGATCTGAACACCGGTGAGCGCGTCGTACTGCAAAAGGGCCGCCTGACCACCGCCGTCCGGGCCAGTTGCTCCGTGCCCGGCTTCGTCCCGCCGGTGGAGATCGGCGACCGTATCCTGGTTGACGGCGGTATCACCGACAACATCCCCGCCGATGTGGCCCGACTCCTGGGCGCCGACTATGTGATTGGCGTCGATATCTTCATGCCCGCCCTGCGCCCCCGTCTCGGCCCCTTCAGCTTGGGGATCGCCGCCATCGAAACCCTGATCAGAAACGCCGGCAACGGCAGCGATGAATGCGATTGCCTCATCGTGCCTGAGATGAAGAGGGTGTCCTACTTCAAGTTCTCCGACTATGCGCAACTGATCGCCCTGGGGGAGGAGGCGACGCGCCGGGCCTTGCCGTCCATCCTCAGCGCGATACGGCGCGTGGAAACCGCTCCACGGCTGGTTCGGTCTAGCCCCCCGCCTGAATTGGGCACGATCCACAGCCCGAACTAGGCTGCACCGGGCCTCATCCTCGCGCCGCTTGAATCTTATGCTTTCCTGAAGTCGCTTTGCCTGCCGGGCACTTCGGGCCTAAAATCGGCCTTCGATGTCATTCGCACCCTATGCCGTCCTCTGGGTCATCCTGGCCATCGCCGCGGGCATTTGTTACCTGGCCAAGCGGCGAAATCCGATCCTTTTAGCGACTTCCCTGATCGCTAACCTGCTGGCCTTTGCCCTCTGGTTCATCTTTCAACCTGATTCGGCCGTGGCCACCTCACCCCTTTTCGGGCGGCAGTGGGCCGTGGGCCAAACGGCCTGGAGCCTGACCGGGATCGTCCTGCTGCTATTGCTCGTGGCTATTGTGTATGCCGCCCTGCGCGACGATGGCCCGATGGGCGACCCGATGGGCATGGGAACTCGCCCGGCGTGGCTTCTGGTGTTGACCGCGGCCGTGCTGCCCGTCGCCTGGGCGGCCGACGACCGCTCGCGCGTGTTGGCGTTATCTTTCTTCGTTTTGGTATGGGCGGCCGCGCAGCTACGGGATAGCCATAGAAATACCCGGGCGACGTTTGACTGGAACTGGCTGGTTGCGTCGTTATTTCCGCTTTGGCTGGCGGCCGCCTGGCCGGCAGGTAGACCAGCGCTCGTGTTGTTAGCTGCAGGATTGCTGATGGGGAGTTGGCCTTTCGATGGCCGGTGGCGAGTTGGTGTAACCGGCGACACTGTGCTGCAACTGATATTGAACGTTTTGCCGGCGGTCGCAGGTGCGGCCGTGCTCGCCTCGGCGGGCACTGTGGCGTTCAGCAGCGTCGTGATCGGCATTGTCACCGCATTCGGCTTCTTCAACCTCATCGTTGGGCTGATCCGGACATGGCGATTGCCCTTCAATCGCCTGGCTGAATCGTTTGGTCCGGCCCTGGCAGGGTTGGCGCTTGTCGCCGCCGTCTGGTCTCCGACCGGGGGAAGCCATGAGGTGCTGCTCCCGGCAACCCGATTGGCGGTGTTTGTTCCTGCCATTCTCATGCTCATTGCCTTGCTTGTCAGCCACGGAGATTCAGTTGGCAGTATCGCCGCAGAATCTCGTCGCCCGGCTGTCTCTCCCGGCTTAATCGGTTCCGTCGTGGCCTTCGCAGCCGTCGGGGGTTTGCCGTTGACCGCCGGATTCGCCACCCTCGCCCGGCTTTATTGGGCCTGGACTTTGACAGCGGCCGGCTGGGCACTAATTGTTCCGCTGATCATCTTGTTGAGTTTGTGGCTGGCGGCCGCCTGGCAGACCGCCCGCGCCATGGCTGAGCGATTCGATCGCGGCCGGACGGCGTGGCTACGGGGCGTTGCCTTGTTGTTGCCGGTCATCGGCCTGCTCCAATTCAATCTCGGTGGCTTCGAGACGGAACTGCTAAGCTGGATCATCGTCCCTCTCCCCCTCGTGGCCGGACTGCTGCTGGGGTATTTCGGTCCTGGCCGGCGAACGCTCGATGAGCGGCTCACACCGGCGCTATCAGCCCTGTCGTTGCTCAGGGCGCCATTGAATCGATCCCGGCGTTTTGGCAAGGCTGCGGCCGACGCAATAGCCGACGCCGCCGCGATCCTCGAAGGCGAGTTCGGCCTGCTGTGGCTGCTGGGGTTGGTTTTGCTGTTGCTCTGGCTGGCCTGATTACATTATGGGTACTCCGACTATCTTCGACCTTCTCGACCGCTTGGCTTTCCTGCGTGGGGCGCCGTCGGTAACCATCGTCCTGGTGGCGGCCTTCGCGGCCGTTGCCCTGTGGGACGCCCGCCTGACTCTCCCGGCGCTGCTCGTCCACTATCTTGTGGCAGGGCTGTTGTTCGTCGATATGCTCGATCCGCGACTGGCCGTGGTTCATGTCCTGGCCGGGCTGTTCATCACCCTCATGATGCTGGTGACGGCCCGACAAGTTAGCTGGGGCCGGCCACCGACCGGATCGTCGGCCGGGGATGCACCTCAGCCGCGCCGCTTGAAACTGGGCCGTTTCCATATCACCGACCGCCACCTGTTGCGACTGGGATTGGCCGCGCTCGTCCTGGCGTCGGCGTCACGGCCGGGTTTGCCGGCGGGGCCATCGGCCGCCTTCCTGCCTGGCGTCGTCCCGGACGACCTGGCCTATATTCGCCCGGCGATCATCGGACTGGCCGCCATGGGACTGGTGGGGTTGGCAACGACCACCGAGCCGCTGCCCGCCGGTATTGGCTTGCTCCTCCTGCTGAGCGGTTTCTCGCTTTTTTACGGCTTCCTGGACCAATCTCTGGCCATGACCGTCGCCCTCATTATCGTTCAGATGACCGTGGCTCTGGTCATTGGTTATCTGGCACAGGCGCATTTCCTGCCGACGGACGCGGCCATTGAGGCGCTGGACTGATATGGAAACCGGCTTCCCCATCGTCATGCTTGCGGTGCCGCTCGTGGCCGCGGCCGTCGCCGTCGTTCTGCGGGGGTGGCAGCGCGTCACGGCCGTTGTCGGCATCATCACGGCCGTCCTGCTGACACTGCTTCTCTGGCTGGCCGCGCCGGAGGTAGGCTTATTTGCCGATAACACAGCCAACCTCTTTGGTCGCGAGATCGTCCTGACGCCTTTCGTACGCTCTCTGTTCCTGTTCATCTATCCCGCCTTTGGAATCCTGGCGGCGATGAGCTGGTTTCGATCGCCCAGCCGAATGGTTATCCCCACGGGATTGGCCGTCCTGGCTCCAATGGCCGCCGCCCTCATGGTGACGCCCATGGCCACCGGCGTAGTCTGGCTGGTGGTGGCCGCAGTCATGCTGACCCCCGCTCTTTACGGCGGCCGCCACGAAGCTGCATCCTCGGTGTGGCGCTACTTCCTGCTGGCGACGCTTTCCGTGATCCCGCTATTGCTGACCGCCTCGCCACCCGCGGGTGGCTGGCCCATGCCCTGGCTTGGGCCGCTGCTGGCGACGCTCATCGTCCTGGGCGGATTCCCGTTCCACATCTGGATCGGCGACCTGAGTCGTCATTCGAACCCGGCCGCGCTGGCCCTCGCCCTTGGGCTGGCTCAGATCGCGCCGGTCATCTTCCTGCTTCTGTTGCTTGATACCGTCCCCGCCGCGCGCACGGCCGTGACCTTTCAGACGGCCGTGCGTTGGAGCGCCGCGCTGACGGCATTGTTAGCCGTGTTCCAGATGAGCCGGTCGCCGGACTGGCCCGGCGTCGTCGCTGGAGCGCTTCTTCTGGATATGGGCTTTTTGTTGACGGCCGCGCTCCTCCCCGGTGCGGACGGGCTGATCATCGCCATACCCGCCCTCATTAATCGCTATCTGAGCCTGTTGCTGCTCACATTTGGCCCCGGCCCACATTCGGCGACGGTGGAGGTCTCCCCTGTGCGACGTTTCGTCCGCCGGTTGCAACAGGTCTTGCCCGCCTACGGCCTCCTGTCGCTCATTGGCGTGCCGTTGACGCCGGGCTTCGCCGCCCGATGGGCCCAAGTCGCGGCCGTGGGACAGGCCTCGGGTGTCTGGCCGCCGATTCTGCTGGTGATATCAATCCTGGCGGCGGCGTGGATCGCCGCGCGAGCCATCAGCCGAACCAAGGAAGGATATAAGGAGGGGTCGGGTTCTCATTTCGATGGCGAAGCTATCCTGGCCACGATCATGATCGGCGTCTTCATCTTGTTAGGATTGCTGCCGCACTTATTAACCGTCTATGCCGCCCGACTGCTCGGCCTCTCGTGATCGATTATGGCCGCCCATTGGTATACCCTGCACGTCAAGCCCCATAAGGAGCGATTCATCCATGAACGGTTGCGCTCCCCGGAAGGGCTTCCCTACCTGGGTGAATCAGGGCTGGGGCGGCCGATCGATGTATTCTTTCCGTCTGTACGCGTGAAACCCAAAAACCCGCGTGCGGCAAAGATACGCCCCTATTTCCCCGGCTACCTGTTCGTCCAGGCCGATCTGGAGGCGCTGGGCGAAAATGCCTTTAGCTGGATTCCCGGCGCGCATGGTTTGGTCAAATTTGGCGGGACCCCCGCTATCGTGCCTGAGGCGTTGATAAACGAGTTGAGGCTACGCATAGCCCAGATCGAAGAGGCCGGCGGATGGATTGAATCAACACTGGCGCCCGGAGATTCTGTGCGTATCGTCTCAGGGCCGTTCGCCGGATATGAGGCTATTTTCGATGCACAACTACCCGGCTTTGATCGCGTTCAGGTCTTGCTGGCTTTCCTGAGCCACCACCCGCAACGAATTCAGCTTGACATCGAGAATGTGGAGAGGATCAAGAAGTCGTGAAATCGGCCGCCGCGCCAATGCAATCCGACATTTTTGCGGTAAGATTATCAACGCGTTGAATGAATAACCAGTTGCGCCGGAGCGGCCGCTGAAGGCAAATCCCCGGCAAACCGAGCAAAACAATATGACGGAATCTAAAATAAATCGCAAAGAGCGGATTTTGGCGCGAATTGCCAATCGCGAGGCCAGGCTCGGCATCGTCGGCCTGGGCTATGTGGGTTTGCCATTGGCCGTGGCCTTCGCCCAGGAGGGATTCACGGTGATCGGCGTGGATGTCGATCCCGGCAAAGTATCTTCCCTGAGCCATGGCGAGAGCTATATCGAAGACATCCCCTCGGCCGTATTGGAGCCTCTTGTCAAAGCGGGTCTGATCCGGGCCACGACCGATTATGCCGATCTGTCCGAGGTGGATGCCGTCTCCATCTGCGTGCCCACACCACTGCGCAAGACGAAAGACCCTGATATCTCCTATATCGTCCATGCGGTCGACTGCCTGGCCACCCACCTGCCGGCCGGAGAGGGCCAACTCATCGTCCTGGAGAGCACCACGTATCCCGGGACGACGGATGAGGTCGTGCTGCCACGCTTCGCCCAATACGGCTTCGAAGCCGGTCGCGATTTCTTCATGGCTTTTTCGCCCGAACGCATCGACCCCGGCCGTACCGACTACACCGTTCGCACCACGCCCAAGGTGATCGGCGGCGCGACCTCCGATTGCCTCGACGTGGCCGTCGCGCTCTACGGCACCATCGTCGACAGGCCGATACCGGTTTCGAGCACGGCCGCGGCCGAGATGGTTAAGCTGCTGGAAAACACTTTCCGGGCGGTCAACATCGGCCTCGTCAATGAAGTGGCCCTCATGTGCGACAAGCTGGGCCTCAACGTGTGGGAAGTCGTCGACGCGGCCGCCTCCAAGCCCTATGGCTTCATGCCCTTCTACCCCGGCCCCGGTCTAGGTGGCCACTGCATCCCCATCGATCCCCACTATCTGAGTTGGAAGCTGCGAACGCTCAACTATACGGCACGATTCATTGAGTTGGCATCGGAAGTCAACAGCCATATGCCCGACTATGTCATCAGCAAGGTTGCTGATGCGCTGAACGACGAGCGCAAGGCTATCAACGGCAGCGATATTCTGGTTCTCGGCATGGCCTACAAACGCGATGTCGGCGATGTTCGCGAAAGTCCGGCGCTGGATGTCATCCACCTGTTGCGCCGGCGCGGGGCGAACATCAGTTACCACGACCCGTACATCCCTTCTGCGATGCTGGACGGCGACACGCTTTCATCGATTGAGCTGACGGCCGAGGCGCTGGCCGCGGCCGATTGTGTCGTCATTGTGACCAATCACAGTGTCTACGACTGGCAATGGATAGCCGGTAACGCCCGTCTCATCGTGGACACGCGCAACGCGCTGGCTTCGCCGAACGTGGCCAAAGCCCGCATCGTTCGTCTATAGCAATTAGCGACGCAAACGGTGGGGGTAGTGATTTTTTAGCCTACCCCCCACCACCTTTCCCCAACCCAATCCGAACCCGTCCACCGTCACCAGCGTCCAGCCATCCGGCAGGCTGCTGACCGACGGCTCCTGCCCGGCGAGATAGGCAGCCAACCGGGGATCATCGGCCGTCCAGTTAACCACTGAGGCGGCGTCATCAACAGTCAGAGCCAGCGCCAGGTCATGAGCGGGCTGGAAGCGGCCCGGTTTGATCTCGCCCAGCAACAGGCCGTAGCGAATGATGTGGAGGTTGCCCGTAGGCAAGGTGGTTTGCGGCCGCAGGTAGAGGCGGCCGTTATGGGCGAATATCCTCTCGACAGGGACATCAACGGTCAACACATCATTGGAGAATTCGCGCCATAGACGGGATTCATCACCTGTCAGTGGATGATAGGAGAAAACACCTCGCGTTTCCTGTTCCTCACCGCCATCTTTTCGCTCCATGAGAGCCAGGAAATGACCCTCACCTGGAAAGCGATGGGGCCAGAGCCGGACGGCATGGCTTAGCTGATCGGCGACATCCAATGGCGCGTCCGACCACTCCGGGCGACCGCGCTCAAACCCCGCGAACCGATCAGGCTCCATCATCTCCCAGTCTCTCTCGCGATTCAAGAAACCGGCGATCACTTGCTCGTTCTCCTCGGGCGCAAACGTGCAGGTCGAGTACAGCAGACGGCCGCCCGGCCGAACGAGTTCGGGCGCAACCGACAGGATGCCGCGTTGCCGCCGGGCGCAGGCAGCGACGATGGCTTGGCTCCATTCGATACTCTCGTTGCGGCGAAACATCCCCTCGCCGGAACAGGGAGCGTCGATGAGAACCCGGTCGAACACGGGACCGAAGGCGGCAGCTACACGCTCCGGCTCATCCTGTGTCACCAGCACGTTGAGCGCCCCCCAGCGAGCCAGATTCTCGGCCAGCAGCCGGGAGCGCCCGGCATGGACGTCATTGGCCACCAGCAAGCCCTCGGCCGCCAGACCTCGTCGCAGCGCGGATTGGCGCTTGCCGGGTGTCGACGCGGCCATCAGACCGGCCAGATGCGTCGCCTTGCCGCCGGGCGCGGCCGCCAGGTCGAGGATCATCTCGCCCGGCGCGGGAGCCAGCAGCGCGGCGGCGACCATGGCCGACGGCTCTTGCAGATAGTAGAGGCCTGCGTCGTGGTAGGGGTGGCGGCCGGGACGATCATCGCTGGTGACGATAAAACTGGTCGGTTCCCAACCGCCTACTGGAGCAAGCGAGAACGGAGCGATGCTGATAAAATCCGGGACGGAGATTTTCAGCGTGTTGACGCGCAGCCCAACCCGCGACGGCCGATCGAAGGCAGCGACGAAGGCGTCGAATTCGGCCGCCGGCAGTAATTGGCGCATGCGAGACAGGAACGCTTCCGGTGGCCCGGCGGCTGAACCGTCCGCATGAGTGATCTGAGAGCGATGACGAGCGATAAAACCCTTACCTTGCCCCACGGCACAATCGATCTGCCCGCGTTCTTGCCGGACGGCACGCAAGGCGTCGTGCGGTCGGTGTCGGCCGAGGATCTGGAAGCTTGCCAAATCCAGGCCGTGCAGATGAATGTTTACCACCTGATGCAGCGGCCGGGCAGTTCGACAATCGGAGCGCTGGGCGGGCTGCACCGGATGGCGGGCTGGTCGCGGCCTATCTTCACCGATTCCGGCGGCTTCCAAGTATACTCGCTCATCCGGCAGAACCCCAAGGCAGGCTCCATCACCGAGCGCGGGGCGACCTTTAAGCCCGGCGGCGATCGCAAGTACATCCTGACGCCGGAGAAGAGCGTCCAACTCCAGTTCGGCTATGGCAGCGACATGATCATCTGCTTCGATGACTGTACCGGCCCCGACGATCCCCCCGAAGCCCAGGCCGATTCGGTGCGGCGAACGATCAAATGGGCGGCCGAGTGCAAGCGGACGTTCCTGCAGTTGGCGGATCAAAAACGGCTGGACGATGTCGCGCGGCCAAAGCTCATGGCCGTCATCCAGGGCGGTCTGTCGCGCGATTTGCGACAGCGCTGTGCCGAGACCTTGCTGGAGATCGGCTTCGACGCCTACGGCTACGGCGGTTGGCCACTGGATGCCGGGGGCAATCTACTGGTGGAAATGGTCGGCCTGGTGCGCGAGCTGGTGCCGCCCGAGTTCCCTGTCCACGCCCTGGGCATCGGCCATCCGGTCAACGTTGCCGCCTGTGTTGCGATGGGTTACGAGTTATTCGACAGCACCATGCCCACCCGCGACGCGCGTCACGGCCGTTTGTATGCCTTCACTCGCGATCCGCGCTCGGCGCCCCTCCGGCCAAACGAGAACTGGTTCACCTATGTCTACCCCGGCGACGACAAACATATCAAGGCGGCCGACCCCGTGTCCGTCTGGTGCGATTGCCCCGCCTGCACCCGTTACTCGCTGGCCTACCTGCACCACCTCTTCAAGATCAATGACACGCTTTATCCTCGCCTGGCAACGATCCATAACCTGCGCTTCATGACGCTGCTCATGGAGAGATTGAAGGATTAACTACGGAAAGGTGTGGTTCAATTCGTTTGATTCGTGACGAGATGATTTCCCGCAACTATGGATCGCCATAACCTTAAAGTCAAATTAGAACTGATAGACAACATATAAAATCCAGAACGGCATCGTCTCCACGACCGACCAGATCAAATGGAGAGAATTGACATGAAAGAGACAAGTGAAGCGAGATTACTGCGACGTCAGAACGGCATGTTCGCCGGTGTCTGCGGCGGATTAGCGGAGTTCACCGGCATCAGCGCGTTCTGGTTCCGGCTGCTATTCCTGATTCTGCTGTTGCCGGGCGGTTTGCCGGGCTTGCTGCCCTATCTGCTGCTGTGGATTGTGATCCCCAAGAGATAAAGCAAGGGGTCCGAAGGTAAGTTGGGCCTGCGGCTGGAGAAGGTGACATAATCGCCACCCCTCCGACCGCCGGCCCTTTGTTATTTCAGGGTTCGTCCTGAACATTCTCAAACCAAAGTTCCACGGTTGCCTCGCTGCCGTGTAGCTCAATGAGCGCTTTGTTCATTGGATCCAAACTTGAATCTCCGCCGGCCGAGACGAAGTATGAGCCGATAAAAAACCGATTGACTTCGCCCGCTATGCCTTCGCCCGCCGTTATCGTTATGCGGAAGGGCAGTTGCGTGCTGCTGGCCGGATCGTTCAACCCGCCGATCAATTGATACGCGCCCGGGGCGAGATCGGCCGGTACGCTTAGTATCAAACGTGCTTTGGCTCGTCGACCGTCTGCAGTCGTGGCGGTTTGAATCGGCTCGTCGCTTTGGGCAACCATCGTGCCGTCGTCTTTCCGGATCAGATGAACGAAAGCCGTCGCCTCAGCAGGGTCGAGCGGCAGGCCCCAATGAGTGACCACTTCGATATCCATACCCGGCACAAGCCGGGATTGCGTCTGCTCCTCGCCGCCGTCCGTTTGCACGGTCTCCGTGACAATGCCACCGCGGACCGAATAGTCCAGAAGCGTGTAGCGCGCCCCGTCAGGAGGCAAAGCGGTCGCCACCGGGTCGATGTTTGCGATACCGTTCTCTCCCATGGTTGCCGACTCTATGACATACTCATAAATCACGGCCGAAGAGATCGAGTCATAGATGGGCATGCGCGCGCCATCTTCATCATAGAGGCCGACGACCACGGTGAAGTCACCCTCAGGCAACGTGTCCGGCAGAGCGACGAGAAAATCGGCCGCTTGTTCCTCGCCGCTCGTGTGGAGTTGCCCGTCAGCCTTGGCGATTGTTTGCCCCGAATCGTCGCGCAACTCGGCAAACGGCCGCGCCCCGACCAGAGCATCGGGGATCATCCAGCGCACATGTATGTCCAATGTTCCGCCGGGCGTCAGTCCTTCGGGGACATTCTCCGAGAAGGCCGTCAGGACAGCGGCCGTGACGGGAGGCGTTGAAACGCGGGGTATCCCGACATTGGGTGAATCCCCGAAAGGAACCCTCCCTGCGCTGCTCACCGATAGCCAGGTCGCAATGACGATCACCGCCAGCAAGCCCGCCCCGGCCAAAGAACCGGTAAACCGCCAAAATCGACCCGACGATTTGTCCGCCGTGTCGTATTGATTGAGAAGATCGCGCCGCAACTGGCGGTGAAATTCGACCGACATAGCTGGTATCTCGCCTCTCGTCTTTTCAAGCCTGGCTGCAACCGACAGTAATTCGTCATCGCGCTCGCCCGCTTCCAGTTGTTCCGACCAATCCCGCAGGTTCATTTTGTTCTCTTTCATCGTTGTTTCCCCTCTATCTCGACCAGATGGCCACGCAGGCGTTCCAAAGCCCGATGCAGGCGTACATAGACCACATTACGCGAGCAATCCAGGATTTGAGCTACTTCCTCAGTAGATAGCTGCTCCAGAAAACGCAATGTAACGACTTCGCGATCAGTCCGACTCAACTGCATCAGCGCTTCGTGTAAGCTTTGATCGCGTTCACCAGACAGGACGATCGATTCAATGGGCCGATCTCCTACACGTACATCCACTCCTTGTTCTGATGAATCGATCCCATCGTCAATCGTCAATGGCCCAAGTCGCTTGTTTCGGCGATAGTTCTGGATGATCTCATTGCGGGCGATGCGATAGAGCCAGGGCGCGAGACCCATTTTCTCCCAACGAAATCGTCGGATGTGACGCAGTGCACTCTCAAAGGTGGTAGCAGTGATATCTTGAGCCACCGCCACGTCGCGGGTTTCACGGAGAGCGTAGTCATAGATTCGTTCGACGTATCGGTTGTACAGCGTGCCAAATGCGGCCGGCTCACTTTTAGCCCGCTCCACCAGAGCCGCTTCATCCATATTAATATTAACGTTTGGGTTCGTGGTGAGTGACGTCATACACTTAAATAACGTCAACGAGGCCAAAATCTTACAGCAATATGGAGAAATGAGGAGAAACTGCCTGAAATCGATCGGTTGGAGGTGATATCTCCAGCCGATCGATCTCATCTTTAAAACCTGTTATGGTTGTTCGCGAGGAGCTTTCCAGGCCGGAGACTTGTGAACGTGGACGACCTGCCATGCGCCGGTGTTCCGCCGGTGCAGCACCCGGCTCTCGTTGTGGAGGGAGTGCTTAATGCCATCGGCCGTGGCGATGGAGAGCATAAAGGTGTAGCTGACGACAGCTGTGTCGCCATAGAGTTGCAGGCGCGGCTCCAGCAGATCGTAGCGATATTCGTCGCCCGTTCCCGCCCAACCGTGTTCGATCATAAAGTAATGAAAGTCCAGCCCGTCTTGCCGGTGCGGAGCGACGAACCATTCATATAACGACAGATCCTCGCCGGTGGTCGCTCGGTACGTCCCGACGTCGCGGGTGAATATGCTGTGCAAATGGCGGTGGAGAAAATCCCAAATCTCTTGTTCAGCGGTCATTGTTGTCTCCTGAAAGAGAATCTGGCGACGGATGACACAAGCCCCATGCAAAAGCTTGGGATAGCCTGGAAATCCGCGGTCATTTTTCTGTGTGAGAGGGTATCCAGATTCCCCGTGGAGTATGGGCCTGTCCCGGCTATTTGACAAGAGTTACCGGTATAGTCGACAATTCCCACGGGTTCGGCCGGCGGGACGAACCGGGAGCATGTCCATCCGATGAAACGAGCGACACTCATATTTAATCCGCGAGCCGGACAGCTCACGATGGCGGGCAAGGTTGAGCCTGTGGCCGACTTCTGGCGAGCACGTGGCTGGCGGATGACCTTGCGTGCAACCGAGGCGCCCGGCCATGCCACTGAACTGGCTCGTCGCGCGGCCGAGGCGGGAGAAGAGCTGGTGCTGGCCGTCGGCGGCGACGGCACGATGGGCCAGGTCGCCACCGGTCTCGCCGGTAGCCCGACCATCATGGCCCCGCTGCCCATCGGCACGTCCAATGCGCTGGCCAGAGAGCTAAAACTGCCCCGGCCGCAGTTGCTCGACGCCAAGGCTCCCTTCGACGCCTCGGAGGCGCTGATGGCGGGACGGGTGCAGGCGATCGATCTGACCCACGTCCAGAGCCAGACGGAAGCCGGTTATGCACTCCTCTGGACAGGCATCGGCGCGGACGGGTTTCTCGTTCAGCAAATCGAGCCGCGACCGGACTGGTCAAAACGTCTGGGACCTATCGGCTATGGCATCCAGATGTTTTCCCTGCTTCATCGGCTTCCATCCATGCACGCCGTCGTTCAGGTTGACGACCAGACGCTGGAGGATGATTTGCTGCTCATCCTCATCAGCACGGCCCGCCTCTATGCCGGGGGATTGATTGAGTTGAGCGCCGCCTCTCGTTTCGATGACGGTCTGTTTGAGGTGTGGCTCTTTCGTGCCGATTCCGTGGCGGCTCGCCTGGAACCGTCTCGCGCGCCCCTCATGATTCGCTATCTGACCGAAGTCCAATTGAATTTGGAGCGGCGGGACCCCGGCGTCACTACCATCACCGGCAAGCGTGTGGCCATCCAAACCCAACCCAAAATGCCCTGCCAAACCGACGGCGAATGGGCCGGTTACTCACCCCTCACCTGCGAGATCCGTCCGGGCGCATTGAACTTGCTCGTCCCTCCGGCGGCTCCTGCCGATCTGTTCTCCAGACCCGGCATCCCCCTAAGCGAACTCGTCTGACAAACCCCTCCTGCCCCGATTGACCACGCTTGCAATGTCGTCAACTTGACGTAAACTAGCGGGCATGGACAGAATCGACTTCCGTTCCGACACCGTCAGCTGGCCCACACCCGCCATGCGCGAGGCAATGGCCACGGCTACTGTCGGCGATGACGTATACGGCGAGGACCCCACCGTCAATCAACTGGAAGCGCTGGCCGCGGCGAAGGTGGGCAAGGAGGCCGGTCTGTTCGTTGCCAGCGGCACGATGGGCAATCTGAGCGCCATCCTGGCTCACGCCGGACGGGGCGATGAGGCGATCCTCGGCGCGGATTGCCACGTGATTTCCTGGGAGGCGGGCAGCATGGCCGCGCTGGGCGGCGTCTTTCCCCATCCGCTGCCCACGGACGCCTTCGGCCGCATGGACCCCATCGCCGTCGAGCGCGCCGTGCGAGAGGACGATCCCCATCTGCCACATACCCGGCTCGTCCTCGTCGAGAACTCTTACGGCGCCAAACACGGTTACCCTCTGCCGCCGGCCTATTTCGCCGAGATCGAAGCCGTGGCGCGACGAAACGGCCTGAGCTTGCATATGGATGGCGCGCGATTGTTCAACGCCGCGGTAGCCCAGAATATCGACGCGGCCGAGATCACGCGTTACGTCGATTCAGTGACATTTTGCCTCAGCAAGGGGCTGTGCGCGCCCGTCGGCTCGGTGCTGTGCGGCTCGGCCGATTTTATTCACCGGGCGCGACGTATTCGCAAGTCGTTGGGCGGCGGGATGCGGCAGGCCGGGATATTGGCCGCAGCCGGTATCGTCGCGCTCAACGACATGGTGGAGCGCCTGAGCGATGACCATGCCCATGCCCACCTGCTGGCCGAGGGCCTGACCCGAATTCCGGGGATTGTGGCCGATGCCTCAATGGTGCGCACCAACATGGTTTTCTTTGATCTGGCCGACGATGTACCCCTTTCACCCCGGGATGTAGCCGAGCGCATGCGAGCGGATACCAACGTCTGGGTCGGCACGAACGGCCCGCGCGGTTTCCGCGCCGTAACTCATTACTGGATCGGCGAAAGCGAAGTTCAAACATTTCTCAGTTCGCTGGAGCACACTTTGGCGCAGGCCTGAATAGTCCCTGATTAAGCGAAAGAGCAGGAGAGAAGTATGACCAGCCTTATCGGTCAAACCCTGAACAAACGATATCGGCTCGACGCATTGCTTGGCGACGGCGGAATGGGGACGGTCTATCGCGCGGCTGATCTTAACCTGGAGCGCCAGGTGGCGATCAAGTTGATGCACAGCCACTTCGCCCGCCAGGAAGAGTTTCGCATTCGCCTGATTCAGGAGGCGCGCACGGCTGCCCAGCTCGATCACCCGTCCATCGTTCGCGTCTACGATTTCGGCGATTCTGAATCCGGCCTGTTCATCGCCATGGAATACATTGATGGCGGCAGCCTGCGCGATCATCTGCGACGCTTGCAACGACTCCAAAAATATCTGCCGCTCATCCAGTGCCTGCAGATCGCCATCCAGATCGCCGAAGCTCTCGATTACGCCCACACCCGCAAGATCATCCATCGCGACGTCAAGCCCGGTAACATCATCCTAAAACGACTCAGCCGACCCGACGAAGCGGGCACGCAGCCGTTTCGCGCGCTGCTGACCGACTTCGGCCTGGTCAAGCTTCAGGAAGGGACGAGCCTGACGCAGAGCGGGGCCACCGTCGGCACGCCGACCTATATGTCGCCTGAACAGTGCGAGGGGCGCGAACTCGACGGCCGCACCGACCTCTATTCGTTGGGCGTCGTCCTCTACGAACTGATCGGCAACAGACTGCCGTTCGCCTTCCAAACCCTTACCGAGGCCATCTCCGCCCATCGCTCCGGTGTGCAACCCCCACCGGTCAGCTCCCTGCGTCCCGAAGTGCCCCCCATTATCGACTCGCTGTTGGAGCGCGCCCTGGCCAAGGCGCCGGAGGATCGCTTCTCCTCAGGAGCCGTCATGGCCGATGCCCTGCGTAGCGCATTCGTCGCTCTGGAGGGCTTGCCGACACGAGTGATGCTCCATCAGGAACTCAACATCCTCGATCAAGTGGCCGAGCCGCCCGCCGGTTACGAATTGCACATTCACACACCCGGCCATTCGGACAGCATCGTCCCTCTCAACCGTTCGGTCATCACTCTCGGCCGCAATCTGGACAACGATATCGTCCTGCCGGCCGACGGCGTCTCGCGCCACCATACCCGGCTCCAGGCGACGTCGCTCGGTTGGGAGGCCGTCGACATGGGCGGTGTCAACGGCACCTGGCTCGATGAGCACCGCCTCCGCCCGGAAGAGCCAACACCGCTGGGGGTAGGTTCCTTTCTGCGCATCGGCCCCTACGAAATGGTTTTGCAAGGCCCGGAAATGCCGCTTGGCGCGGCTGAGGCAGGTGTCAAAGGCGAGGTGATCTCCGCGCCCATCACACCCGGATTCACTGCCGCGCCACTCGCCCCTGGCGGCTCAACTCCGGCTATGCCGGTCGGGGCTGTGGTGTCCGAGCAGCCGACCCAACCGCCGACATCCCCTGCCCCCCTCGCCCTTCACATGGCGCGCAACACCATCACCGTCGAACCCGGCCATCGTGTAGAGGTGAAGGTGGACGTCGAGAATCGCGGGGACCAGGAGGACAAGGTGACCTTGCGCGTGCAGGGCATCAACCCGGCGTGGGTCGAAGTACCGGACGACTTTAAGGCCGTTGCCCCGCGCGGGACGGTATCGATACCTTTCGCCGTCCAGCCTCCGCGAGGCCGAGGCGCGCCATCCGGCCGCCAACGCCTGCGCATTGAAGTGGTGTCGCAACGCTATCCGGAGGCCAAAGTCGGCATCAGCGCCGCACTGACCGTGGGCGACTTCATCTCCTTCGAAGCCGGGATGGATCCGTCGGATTTCCGCCTGCCGGGGCGAACCCTCGTGACGATTCGCAACACGGGCAATGCCCCGACTGAATTCAAGGTAAGCGGCCGCGATATACAGGATTTCATCCGGTTCCGTGGCGAGCGGGAGGGCATACCGCTTCAGCCAGGCCAGTCAGCTAATGTGGAGCTGGTCCTGGAGCCGCGCCAGACCAACTGGATCGGCGCCGGCGATACCTATCCCTTCGATGTGGAGGTGTCGGCCGCCCGTGGCGGGAAAAAGACGTTGCCCGGCGAGGGCAGCGTTCGCGCCTTCATTCCAACACCCATGCTCTATGGCTTGCTGTTTCTGCTCACCTTTGCCTGCGTGGTGGGTTCGGCCGCCATTTTCTCCAATTGGGGTCGCATCCTGGGTATCGGCGCAACGAGTACCCCCACAGCCACCACTTCCTTTGAGCAGCTTGCGGCGACGCAATCGTCCATCGCCATGGCCCAAACGGTTGTCGTGGCCACCCAGAGCGGCGCGGCCACGAACGTCGCCCTGACCGCGGCCGTGGAGGGCGACAGTGACGGCGACGGCCTGGTCGATACCCAGGAGGCCGTGCTGGGCACCGATCCCAACAATCGCGATACGGACGGCGATGGCTTGAGCGACGGCGACGAGGTACTCATCTATTCCACCGATCCTCGCAATCGGGATACCGACGGCGACATCCTGACCGACTACGACGAGGTGATGATCCACAAGACCAACCCGCGATTGGCCGACACCGATGGCGACGGGATCCCGGACGGGCTTGAAGTCGCGCAGGGCACAGACCCGCTCGTACCCAACCCGCCGACGGCCACGATCCCCGCGCCAACGCAAATAATTCCGCCCACCTGGACACCTATCCCGCCGGCACCTCAGCCCACAGCGGTTCCAACAGCCATTATCTTGCCCACGGCGACATGGACGCCACTGCCACCGCCTACAGCAACGACCGCAGCCCCTGCGACCATTGCGCCGCCACCTTCGGCAGCCGCGCTAAGTTGTGTCGCCGCGCCGCCGGTGCTCGATGGAGTGCTCAACGTCGGCTCCGAGTGGCCAAGCGCACCGATGTTCACCTTCCAGCCCGCCGTCGCCGGTTCTGAGAGAACTGTGCAAGTATATGGCGCGCGCAATGGTGGACGAATCTACTTCGCCTATCTGATCAACGATAACGTCAACGAGATATCGGATGCAGCCCGGCTATACATTGACACGACCAACAACGGCGGCGATCCGGACACAGCCGATCGCTTCTTCCAGGTCAATCGCAACGGCGACCGCCTTATCTGGTCGGGCATCGGTAGCAATGCCGACGGCCAGAGCTGGAACAGCAATTACGCCTCAACCAATTGGGCGGCCGCGGTAGGCGCGCCCAATGGCGGCCAATGGGTAGCTGAGTTTGCGATCGACGCCGCGGCCGAGCTTGGCGCCCTGACCAATCCTTTCGGGCTGATGGCGGAGGTATACTTCACCGGCGACACGGCCGCATTCCCCTCGACGGCCTCAGCCACACAGGCAAACACCTGGGGAGACATCGGCAATCCGGTTTGCCCGTGATCGGTTGAGGTTTCAATTCAATCCACAGTCTCCCGTCGTGCTCACTGACGGCGGGAGATATTTATGCTAGAGTCTGGGTTTATGCAGATATCGATCGACGATCTGACCCCCGGCGCCCGCAGCCGGGGGCTTTATACCGTTTTCATCATCACCTTCCTGATGCATGCGGGCTTCTTCCTCATCATCCCCCTCGTCTCGCTTCACTACGTCGATCGGTTGGGTTGGGCGGCCGCGTTCATCGGCCTCGTGCTGGCCATCCGCCAGTTTGCCCAACAGGGCCTGACGGTGTTTGGCGGGGCGCTGGCTGACCGGGTCGGGCCAAAACGATTGATCCTGGCCGGGGTGCTGATCCGTGCCATCAGCTTCGTCGTCATGGGTTACGCCGCTACACCGTGGGTCTTGATGGTGTCGGGCATCCTTGCGGCTATCGGCGGGGCGCTCTTCGACGCACCACAGCGAGCTACTCTGGCCACGTTGGCCCCTGAAGATCGACTGAATGACCTTTACGGCCGGTTAGGCATCTTGCAAAACGTCGCCCGCGGCGTTGGCCCGCTCATCGGCGCCTACCTCATCCGCTATGACTTCCAGGTCGTGGGGCTTGGCTCGGCGGCGTTTTTCCTGTTGGCATTCTTCATCACCTTGGCCTTCTTGCCATCAGTGAGCGTCTGCACCACCACGCAGTCGGTCCGCGCCGGGTTGAGTATGGCTCTGCGTGACAACGCCTTCGTCATCTTCACTGTTTTGCTCATGGGTTTCTGGTTCATGTGGGTGCAACTGTCCATCGCCATGCCCCTCCAGATAAAGCACCTGACCGGGACCGACACCAGCGTGGGCATCATGTTCACCGTCAGCGCGGTCCTGTCGATCGTCTTGCAGGTTCCCGCCCTCGATCTGGCGCAACGCTTCATGCGGCCGATGCTCATCATCGTCGCCGGGATGGTCCTCATCGCCTTCGGGATGGCGCTGATAGCCGCCGGGAGCGGGTTGCTCCTGTTCTATGCCGGCCTGTTTTTCTTCTCCCTCGGCTCGGTTCTGGCCACGCCCAGCACACAGACGGTAACGGCGCAAATGGCCGACGACCGGGCGCGCGGCGCATATTTCGGTGTCGGGTCGCTCTCGATGGCCGTCGGCGGCGGCCTGGGGCACTTCCTGGGTGGGGCGCTGATCGATGTGGCTGCTCGTCAACAGATGCCCGCGCTGCCGTGGCTGATATTCGCCGGCGTGGGCTTCGTATCGGCCGCCGGCTTGCTCGTCTTCTATTGGTCCCACCGAACAGACCCTATTCGCCCATTACCCCGCGCGGCCATCTCCGGAGACTGACCCCGAATAAAATAGCCGTCTCCAGCGAGACGGCCTTTGTCAAACTCCTCAACCGGGCGAACCCCGGATTTCAGTGATAGCGGCTACGGTCGAGCACGTCATCAGTCGGCGACAGATCGACTGAGTCGGCCGTCGGCGTCTCCGGCAAAGGCTCCGGCTCAGCCTCGACAGGTTCCGGCGTGCGTAGCCGAAAGATGATGAACAGGCTCAACAGTGTAATGAGGGCCAATGCCCCTTCACTGGCATAGTTGCCCCAGCGCTGGGCGACGATGAGGGCCACCGCGTTGAGAAATGTGTGGAAGCCAATCGACAGGAACAGCCAGCGAATCGACCGTCGCAAAAAGACTTGCAGCACCATCACCGACATCGCCAGATGGGCGGTGACGGCAAACAGGCGTTCAACCGCGCCCAGCAAGGCGTCGTACCAAGGTAACGCCGACATGGACTCGGCCGTGGACGTGATGAGAGCCTGTTGATCTGCCGGCATGGTGCCCATGATTGTCGGATTGTTGACGATGTAGAGCAGTGCGAAATTATTGATGAGCAGGAGAAGGCCAAGCAAGATGGCCTCGATACCGCCGTGGCCCGCGCCCATCATCATGCCCCGCGACCAGGAACGAGCGTCCCTGGCCCAGAAGCGATAGGCCAGATAGCGGCCGACCTCCTCGAACACACCCGCCGACAAACCGTAGAAGATGGCGATGGCGATCAGGTTGATCCATGGGGTCAGATCAGTCGGCAGCACGCCGGTACGGGCGACAAGCCAGTTAAAGGGGATATGGAGAACCTGAGAGAGGACAAAGGTGACGGCGCCGATGAAAAACAGTCGCCAGCCCGCGCCTGTTCGGCGTCTAATAACGATGGCGATGGTGACCGGTATGGTCACCATCAGGATGGAGTTTAGGGCGAGGATAAAGTAAATCACGGACAAATAATACCACCGCCCGGTAAAAGTGTGGAGTGCAGCAAAATCTCACTCAATTTCGGCTACTGGGATAATCCCACAGGACTATCGATCCAAATCGGCCGTTAACTTATCGGATAGTTTGACTCGCGACGCTTTACCGGAAGCGGTGGTCTTAAGGAGATCATAGCAACTGATCGCGATGCAAGATAGTGACGAATGTCACACCAAAGTCATGACATTTTCCCGAATACTCGTAGAATCACCGCCATGACCGGCAGCAGAATCATCCCCGCGGCCGAGACGCGCGTGGAACTGCGGGTGTCCAATTCGCGCTTCATCGCCACTATCGCCCCGGCCTTCTCCGTGGAAGAGGCACGAGGCTTTATCGCGCGCATCAAGGCCGAGTTCTCTGATGCTACCCATAACGTCCCGGCCTATGTCATCGGCCATGGCCAAGCCACCACAGCCCATTGTCACGACGATGGCGAGCCGTCGGGGACGGCCGGGCGGCCGATGCTGGCCGTCTTGCAGGGCAGCGGCCTGGGAGATGCCGTGGTGGTCGTCACGCGCTACTTCGGCGGCACCAAGTTAGGCACGGGGGGGCTTGTGCGGGCCTATGGCGATGCCGTCCGCGAGATACTGGCTGTGCTGCCTCGCGCCGAAAAGGTGGCCACGGTCGTGGCCATGGCCGAGGTACCTTATCCGCTACTGGAGCGGGCGCGACAACTGATTGAAGCCCATGGCGGGGTGCTGCTGGAAGAGTCATTTGCGGCCGAGATCACATTGACCGCTCGCTTTCGTGCCGAACAGTTCCCGACATTCACCGACGCCCTGCGCGAACTCTCCCACGGCGCAGTCGAAGCGCTCATCATGGAGATGGACGAAGCCACGATCATGCCCATCACACCCCAGGCCGGGAACGACCACCTCTAAAGGTGACAGCATCGTCACATCGTCGCCAAGCCATAGCTTAATAAACCTGCACCGTGCGACTTATAGGCTAAAATCACCCGCAATGTCTATCCATAAACTCCTGGTCATCGGCATCGACGGCGCGCCCCACCCTCTCATCGAGAAATGGGCTGCCGAAGGCCAACTGCCTAACCTGGCCTGCCTGATCGAGCGTGGCAGCTTCGGTGTATTGCGATCGACCATTCCCGTCCATTCGCCCACCGCCTGGGCTTCGTTCATCACCGGGCTGAATCCCGGCCAACACGGAGTGTTCGACTTCGTGCGGCGCTCGCCCGACAGCTACAAGCTCAACGTCGTTCGCGCCGACCAATATCCGGGGTCGTCGATCTGGCGCTTGTTGAGCGAACAGGGGAAGCGCGTCGGCGTGATGAACGTCCCGATGACTTACCCTCCCGAACCCGTCAACGGGTTTCTGATCAGCGGGTTGGGTACGCCGGACTTCGCCCGCTACAGCTATCCCCCCGAATTGCAGGACGAGCTCGATGCCGATGGCTACAAGGTCAACAAGAAATTCTTTTTTGTCCGCGACCGGCAGGATGAATGGCTGGACGACATCAACGCCATGACCGACAAGCGGGGCGAGGCGGCCGTCCGCCTGATGAAGGAAAAGCCCTGGGACTTCTTCATGGTGGTGTTTCGCAACAGCGACGAGATATGCCATTTCTACTGGCATCACATGGATGAGAGTCATCCGCAACATGACCCGACCGCGCCGTCGCACCATCGCACCGCCATCCTCGATCTCTACCAGCGGATCGACCGCTGGGTGGGCGAGATCGTTGATGCCGCCGGTGATGAGGTCAATATCGTCGTCATGTCCGACCACGGAGCCGGGCCACTCTATCGCGATGTCTTTCTGAATGAATGGTTATGGCAAGAGGAGTGGCTGACGATGCGCGAGAAAGCCACCGCCGGGCGAGGGTGGCTTCACGCCATGCAGCGGCTGGGCCTGACACGCGCCCGCATCTCCGATACCCTCACCAGCCTCGACATGCATTGGCTGGAAACAGCGATCAAACGCGCGCTCGGCGACCATATCTACGTCTTGCCGCGCGATGAACGGCCGGAGTTTCATAACGCTATCGACTGGTCGAAAACAAAGGCCTATGGGTTTGGGTATTACGGCCAGATATTCATCAATCTGCAGGGCCGCGAGCCGGAGGGTGTCGTGCCGCCGGAAGAATATGAGACGTTGCGCGATGAGATCGCCCGACGCCTGATGGCTCTCGTCGATCCGGAGGATGGCCTGCCGGTAGTCGACCGGGTGTACAAGAAGGAAGAGCTGTATCACGGCCGATATCTGGCCGAAGCTCCCGACCTGCTGGTCATTATGCGCGGTCTGACCTACATCACTCGCCAGGGATATGAGTTCGCCGAGAAACGTGGCGTTCTCTTCCGCGAACCGTACACTGACGAGACAGGCGGCCATCGGTTGGAGGGCATCCTCATCGCCGCCGGACCCGATATATGTCCGGGGGCGCTACCAGAGAGGCCGATCGTCGACCTAACGCCCACGCTGCTCCAGCTCCAGGGCTGCCCTGTGCCGGATTACATGGACGGCGATTCCATCGACCTCATGCTGGCCGATTCATTCAAGGCGACCCACCCATTGGAGATCATCCCGTCCGCAATCCGTGATCGCGACGAGATGACCGGCAGTTGGGACGAGGCGGCCGAGGCCGATGTGACCGAACGCCTAAAGCAGTTGGGCTATCTGGGTTAAACCAAATATGTTAATCTTCATCGTAAGGATGGTTGATTAAATTAAAATCCGGATGCACATAACCGGGCGTTTACGAATCAGCTCACCTGCTTTTTCGTCCACGTAACTTTTCCCAATTTAGAAAGCCGCCTCATAGCCTGGATATCGACCGCCATAGTGACCTAAATCCGGTCGATGTCATCGGCTATATTAATGAGCCGGCGGTGAATCATTCGGTTTGCACATCATTGCAGAAATCAAAAATAGTAAAATTCTGTCGATGCGTCACTTATTGAAATCATATGATCTCGCGGCGCGACAAGGAGTAGAGTTGAGTTGTTAACCATGACTGAAGAATCCCCAAAGGCTGAACAATCGATTTTGATCTCTCCCTATGGAGGCACCCTAATCGACCTGATGGTTCCGGAGTCCGAACGCGCGGCATTGCGCTCTTACGCCAACACACTGCCGTCCATTCGTATCTCGGAGCGTTCCGCCTGCGATCTTGAACTATTGGCGGTCGGCGGTTTTTCGCCCCTCGATCGCTTCATGAGCCAGGCCGATCACCAGAGCGTGATCGACACGATGCGTTTGGAGGACGGCACCCTCTTCCCGATGCCCATCCCCCTGCCGGTGGATGAAAGTGTGGCGGCCAAGTTGAAGATCGGGCAGGACATCGCCCTTCGCAGCCCCGGCAATGATCTGTTGGCGATCATGAACGTCGAAGAAATCTATCCGTGGTCAATCGAGGAAGTGGCGCAAAAGGCTTTCCGCACGCTTGATCTGCGTCATCCCATCGTCGCCGAGATGCACGGCTGGGGCAAGTTCAACATATCCGGCCCATTGCGCGTCTTGCAGTTGCCCGCTCGCTATGATTTCAAATCGTTACGGCTGACTCCAACTGAAACCCGTGCTCGACTGGAACAGTTCGGCCACAAGAACGTGATCGCCTTCCAGACCCGCAACCCTCTCCATCGCGTCCATGAAGAACTGACCAAACGCGCCACGATGGAAAAGGACGGCGTCTTGTTGCTGCATCCAAGTGTTGGGATGACCAAGCCCGGCGATGTCGATCACTTCACCCGCGTGCGCACCTACAAGGCGCTGGCCCAGCGGTATTATGATCCCGACCGTATTTTGCTGTCTCTGCTGCCGCTGGCTATGCGCATGGGCGGCCCGCGCGAGGCGGTCTGGCACGCGATCATTCGTCGTAACTTCGGCGCAAATCACCTTATCGTCGGCCGCGACCATGCCGGCCCCGGCAACGACTCCACCGGCAAGCCCATCTACGGCCCCTACGACGCTCAGCAACTGGTCGAAAAATATAGCGAAGAACTGGGCGTCACGCCCGTGCCCTTCCAGATGCTCGTCTACTTGCCGGAAGAAGACCGTTATGAAGAGGTGACCAAAGTTGATAAGGACACCAAGACGGCATCCATCAGCGGCACACAGGTGCGCGAACAGTACCTGCACAACGGCAGGCAGTTGCCCGAATGGTTCACCCGCCCCGAGGTGGCCGAGATTCTGGCCGAGACGTACCCCCCGCGCTATCGTCAGGGGGTTTGCATCTGGCTCACCGGCCTGCACAACGCCGGTAAATCAACCACGGCCAACGTACTGACAACCCTGCTGCAGGAATACGGGCGCAATATCACCTTGCTCGATGGCGACGTCGTCCGCACGCACTTTTCCGAAGGGTTGGGCTTCTCCAAGGAGGACCGCGACGATCACGTCCGCCGTATCGGTTTTGTGGCATCGGAGATCACGCGCCATGGAGGCATCGTCGTATGCGCGGCCGTCAGCCCCTATCGCAGCACGCGAAACGAGGTTCGCAGTTCGATCGGTTCCGATAACTACATCGAGGTGTTCGTCAACACGCCGCTGGAAGTCTGCGAGCAGCGCGATACCAAAGGTCTATACGCGCGTGCGCGGCGCGGCGAGGTCGTCGGTTTCACGGGCATTGACGACCCGTATGAGGCGCCGCAAAATCCCGAGCTGGTCATCGAGACGTTGCATCACACGGCCGAGGAAAATGCGCGGACGATCCTGGATACGCTCATTGAGCGTGGGTTCGTGCGAACTGACGGAATGAATCTGCACGACAACTAATAGCAACTAACCATCAAGAGGAAAGATTTTCATGTCTCTGAAGAAAGAATACCCCGGCTACGTCCTTTGGATGACCGGCTTGTCCGGAGCGGGCAAGACAACCATCGCCCTGATCCTGGAAGAAGAACTCAAGTCGCGAGGCTGCAAGTTTGAGCGCCTGGACGGCGACGTCGTGCGCGAGAGCCTGACCCGCGATCTGGGTTTCTCCAAGGAAGATCGCGACAAGAATATCGAGCGCGTCTCTTTCGTGGCCAAGCTGCTGTCGCGCAACGAGGTCGGCTGCGTGTGCTCCTTTATTTCACCCTATCAGGCCGTTCGCGACATGGTCCGCGCCAACACGACCAATTTCATGGAAGTGTTCATCGACGCGCCACTGGACGTCGTCATCAGTCGCGATGTCAAGGGTATGTACAAGAAGGCCATCGCCGGTGAGATCCCCAACTTCACCGGCATCTCCGACCCATTCGAAGCCCCGACCAATCCGGACATACATATCCATACCGATCAGGAGACGCCGGAAGAGAGCGCCCAGCGCATTCTCGTCTATCTGGAACAACGCAATCTCATCCCCGCTCGCGAAGCGGCTTTCGCCTAATCGATCGAGTACAATTGGCAAACGGCAGCCGGACGGACTCACGCCGGCTGCCGTTTGTTCTATGCCAACCATCCGCGAAGCGTGGCAACTCGGCCGCGCCCAACTCTCTGAATCACCGACGCCCGCGCTCGATGCCCGACTGTTGCTGGAGCATGTGCTGGGGCGCGACCACGCCTGGTTGGTCGCTCATGACGACGAACCGCTGGCGGCCGACGCAACAGCGACCTACCAGACCCTGTTGGATCGCGCCGCAGCCCATGAACCAATCCCCTATCTGATCGGCCACGCGCCGTTCCTGGGCCTGGATTTCGCCGTCTCACATGATGTTCTCATCCCCCGCCCGGAGACGGAGCAACTGGTTGAGATGGCCGCTGGATGGGCGGAAGGGCGAGGGGCGATCCGCGTTGTCGACGTCGGCACAGGTAGCGGTTGCATCGCCATCAGCCTGACGCGCCGGTTGCCACAAGCGATCGTGGCGGCTGTGGATATCTCCGCCAAAGCCCTGGCTGTGGCCGCGACCAACGCCCGACGCCATGCACCCGACCTCATTCGTTTCGTGCGGGGCGATCTGCTAACACCTTTCGCACCCGGCCTCGATCTGATCGTCGCCAATCCCCCCTATATCGCCGCGCACGAGTGGCCGTCTTTGCCCATTGGAGTAAAATTCTACGAACCCGCACTTGCACTGAATGGGGGCGTAGACGGCCTCGATCTCTATCGAAACCTCTTGCCACAAGCCGCCGAACGCCTGCGAACGGGCGGTTTGGTCTTGCTGGAAATCGGCTGGCGGCAAGGCGAGGCTGTCGCTGCACTGGCCCGACAATCATGGCCGGGGGCGGACATTCGCGTCTTGGCCGATTTTGCCGGACGCGATCGAATCGTAGCAATTCAGACCTGATGCGGTATAAGGGAAGACCGAACACGTGTTAGCGGAATCGAACGAAAGGAAATTAATCACGCGCCACCTGCTCGCCGGCGATCCGGCGGCCGTCAACGAGGCGGTCGCGTGGTTGCACCGTGGCTATCCTGTCGTGTTTCCAACCGACACGGTGTACGGCGTGGGGGTGTTGCCTTTCGATGCGGCGGCTATCAATCGCCTTTACGTTCTGAAAGGCCGCCCGGCAAACAAGGGCATACCGATTCTCCTGGCCGATATATCTGACTTATTCAAGGTGGCCGCGACAATATCGCCCACGGCCCAGCGGCTGATCGACCGCTTCTGGCCGGGGCCGCTGACTCTCATCGTCCCGCGCGTGGCCGGATTGCCCGATGCGATCTCGCCCAACGGAAATATCGCCGTTCGCCTGCCGGATCACGCCGTCGCCCGGGCGCTTATTCGCGAGGCGGGCGGAGCGGTGGCCACGACCAGCGCCAATTTGTCGGGTCGCGAGCCGGCTCTAAGCGGCGAAGATGCCCTGGTGGCCTTGCGGGGCGCCGTGGCCGCCATACTGGATGACGGCCCAACACCCGGAGATCGGCCATCAACAATCGTAGATTGCTCGGGCGCGCGGCCGTTTGTCGTGCGGGAAGGGCCGTTGTCGGCCGCCGATCTTGGGCTGAAAGAGGATTCGCGGGGCTAACCGAATTATGTCCGGGATATTATTGCCCATCCTCCTGTTCGTCGGCGCGGTGGCGGCTACCTTCTTCACCTATCGCAACATCCGGCGTGGCGGCGCGCGATTTTATACACTAGAGCGCGAGATCGTGCTGCGTCGGGCACTCGTAACGTTGACAGTCGCGGCCGCTCTCTATACCGCCTCGCTCAGCCTTCTGTACTTCCAAAGACAACAACTCATCAACGCCGCCTTGCCGCCAACCTTGGAGGCAGAAGCGGCCGATGGCACGGGCAGCCCCCTGGTGACGACGCCGACCCCCATGCTGGAGGTGTTTCCTCCCTCGCCCGAACCCACGTCACTGACCCCGGAACCCACGGCGACGGCGACACCAACTGTGTGTCGCGCAGTGGTGGAAGGAACAGGTGGAAACGGACTTTATTTGCGCTCGGAACCGCAGGGTGAACAACTCGTCCTGTTATCCGACGGCACGCTCCTGACCGTGTTGGAGGAACCCTCGGTCGAAGCCGGCGGTATTCTCTGGCGCAAGGTACGGGCGGTCGGCGGTGAAGAGGGATGGGCGGCCGATCAATTCCTGACCATACGCGCGCCTTGCTCACTGGAATAACGTGGCTTCTCGATGATGGCGATCAGGATTGGGGTATGAAATGAGTGAGCCACACTTGTTGTCTCGGGCAGGTCTGGCATCATGATCATCGGCATTGACGCCAGTCGCGCCACCACCGGACAACGCACCGGGACGGAGGCCTACGCCTTCCATCTCATTCGAACCCTCATCCCCATGGCGGCCGAGCGCGGTCACCGGTTGCGGCTCTACTTCAACCAGTCACCCCCGGATAATTTGTTCGAGGATTGGCGAGATTCCGAGCGCGTCGTCATGCCCCAACGCCGGTTGTGGACCCATCAGGCGCTCGGTCGGGAATTGCGCCGCCGCCCGCCGGACGTATTCTTCACCCCGGCGCACGTCATCCCCATCGGCTATCGCGGCGCGGCCGTGGCCACGATCCACGATCTGGGCTACGAACAGTTCCCCGAGGCTCATCCCCGTCGCCAGCTGGCCTATTT
>CAZZJN010000001.1:87270-89908 GCA_964654505.1 uncultured Ardenticatenaceae bacterium
ATCTGGGCTACGAACAGTTCCCCGAGGCTCATCCCCGTCGCCAGCTGGCCTATTTGCGCTGGAGCACGCGCCACAACGCCCGAATCGGCCGGCGCGTTCTGGCCGACTCGGGGGCGACGCGCGACGATCTGGTTCGCATCTATGACGTTGACCCGGCGAGGATCGATGTCGTTTATCCGGGCGCCGACCCCGACCTGCGACGGGACGACGACCCGGCGCGAATTGCCGACGCCTGCGCCAAATACGGAATTCGGTCGCCCTACCTGCTCTATCTGGGCACGCTCCAGCCGCGCAAGAATCTGGTTCGGCTGGTGGAGGCATTCGCCGCGAGTGAGCTATACACCAAAGGGTATACCCTCGTGCTGGCGGGAAAGGTCGGCTGGCTCTCTCAACCCCTTCTGGACGTGATCAGTCGTTTTCCCTCGGTGGTCGGCGGCCATATCTGGGTTATCGGCTACGTGGATGAGGCCGACAAGGCCGCGCTTCTCTCCGGAGCGACATCGCTGGTCTTCCCTTCGCTCTATGAGGGCTTCGGTTTTCCGGTGCTGGAGGCGCAGGCCTGCGGGACGGCCGTCATCTGCGCCAATACCAGTTCGCTGCCGGAGGTGGCGGGGGCGGGGGCGTTGCTGGTCGATCCGCTGGATACGGCGGCGCTGGCGGAGGCGATGCGGCAGGTGATTGGTGATTCAAATCTTCAAAACAACCTAATCGCGGCCGGTCATGCCAATCTCGCTCGCTTCTCATGGCCTGATGCGGCCGCTCATGTCCTCGATATTCTGGAACAGGCCGCTGTGCCTTGAGAGAGCCTTATGATGCAACATGAAATAACCCAATCCGGCCCTTTGCTCGATAAGAACGGCCGCCTGGCCACTATAGGCTGGTCGCGCCAACCGCTGCTGGATTGCAACCTTGAACTGGCGCGTTTCTATCCGCTGGGCCTGTTCCAGCGTTTCCGCAAGAAGCGGTGGGATTACTATGCCGTCTTCACCCCGCGCCGCTTCTTCTCGGCCACCATCGCCGATCTGGGCTACGCGGCCAATATCTTCGTCTATACGCTCGACTTCGCCACCGGCGACCTGCACGAGGAGGGGTTGGTCATTCCCCTGGGGCGAGGCATTCAACTGGAGCGCAACAGCCCGGAGGGCGAGGCCGTCTATGTCGGCGGCAAGGCGTCCCTGCGCTTTCAGGCCGGGCCGGGCGAACGGCGCATCAGCGTTGATTGGCCGGCCTTCCATGGCGGCCGCGGCATCCACGCCGATATCCGCCTGGCCGTCCCACCGGAACATGAGTCAATGACCATCGTCATCCCCATCGGCGAACGGCGCTTCTACTACAACACCAAGATCAACTGCCTCCCGGCAATCGGCCAAATTCGATATGGCGACGATTTGGAAGAACTCCGGCCGGAGAGCACCCTCGGCCAACTCGATTGGGGTCGGGGCGTGTGGGAGTACAGCAGCTACTGGAACTGGGCCAGCGCATCGGGCTTTTTGCCGGATGGTCGGGCTATCGGCCTCAATCTCGGCCGCGGCTTTGGTGATTTGAGTCGGGCAACGGAGAACGCAGTTATCCTCGACGGCCGCGTTCATAAATTGGGTGACGTGCGCTTTGACTACCAATCCGGCGATTATATGCGGCCGTGGCGCTTCACCGACGACGCGGGGCGGCTCGACCTAACCTTCACGCCCTTCAAGGATCGCACCGCACGGACGAACCTGGGCGTCATCTTCAGCGAGGTGCACCAGATGTTTGGCCGCTATAACGGCCGGGCGGTTCTGGATGACGGCACAGAGCTGGAGATTCGCGACCTGATCGGCTTTGCCGAGGAGCATCGGGCGCGATGGTGATCGGCTAAATGCTGGTCTGCCTTGGGCGACAGCCGTGTTAATCAATAACGCCGGTCACCAGGTATCGCCCAACCACGACCGCGATCTTATTCATCCGCTCTTCGGCCACTCGTTCTTCCTCGGACACTCCCAAATAGCCGAAAATCTTCGTGCTGCGCCTTTCATCCGGCTGGTCGGCCATGCGCGGCACAACGTGAAAATGGACGTGGCTGTGCCCCTCAGCTTCGGCGAACTGCATCACATACGTCTTGACACAGCCGGTGACCTCGCGCAGCGCGACCGACACACGGCGCAGCAGCACGCCCAGTTCGGCCGCTTCTTCGTCGGTCAGTTCGTCAATGGCCGCCACATGTCGCCGTGCCACCAGAACCAGCCAGCCGGGCAGAGAGGTATTGAAGGCATGAACGACATCCCAGTACGGTGTGCGATGGATGCTGTCCCACGGGGGTGCGTCGCCGGCGTCGCGCGCGGCGATCAGTTGACAAGTATGACAGGGTATATCAGCGGTCATGGGTTGCCCATCGTCTCGACGCGGAACACAGGGTAGTCGGCCGCGACGGCTTCATACTCGGCCAGTGATGCGTCCATGCTGACCGGGATATGCGGTCGCGCCCCGGGGGCGATCTTCAGGTAAGCCTTCAGGATGGGCGGCCGTTTGGCAACTTCTATTTCTTGCAGGTGAATACGTTCGGTGATGCCGTGGCGCAAAGTCGCCTGATAGCCGGTCGCTTTCAGGTTTTGCACCCAATTGGCTTCCGGACCCAGCATCGACACCAGATACCGTTCGCCGT
>CAZZJN010000002.1:0-16184 GCA_964654505.1 uncultured Ardenticatenaceae bacterium
CAAGAAAATGGCCAACAGGAGCGAACCGACCATCCAAAAGTTGAATTGTACTGACTTGCTCATCATTTCACTTTCTCCTTGATTTCAAACTTGTGTGAATGTTTCCAACAATCAATACCTGCAATTTACCGGTCGGTCGTCCACGAAACAGCCAAAAAAGTGTCCAACAAACCGTCAAACAAAAAACTCGTGATTATTTCTCCTCAAATACAGTAAAATAGGGCTATGTTCCCGCTTCGGTTTCACTTGTTCGGCCCGCCTCGGCTCGAACGGATGGGCGAGAAAATCAAAATCAACCTGCATAAAGCTCAGGCTCTGCTGGCCTACCTGGCTGTGACCAAACGGAATTACAGCCGCGACGCGCTGGCTACCCTGTTTTGGCCGGAGGACGACCAGAGCAAAGCGCGGGGCAATCTGCGCCGGGCCTTGTCCCGACTCAACACCACATTGGGCGAAGGCTATTTAACGACTGATCAAGAGACCGCCGGACTCAATCTAAAGGCCGGCCTCTGGCTGGATGTTGAGCAGTTCCAGGGCCGGCTGGCCCAATGCCGGACGCACGGCCACGCCCCGGATGACGTTTGTTCCGATTGCTTGCCGGTTCTTGCCGAAGCGGTCGCGCTCTACACCGACGATTTCCTGGCGGGCTTCAGCCTGCCCGACTGCCCTGACTTCGACGAATGGCAGTTCTTCCAACGTGAAGGACTGCAGCAAGCACTGGCTTCGGCCCTGGATCGGCTGGTTCGCGGCCACAGCGACCGGGGCAACTACGATTCGGCCATCCTCCATGCCCGGCGCCGGCTGACCCTCGATCGGCTGCACGAACCGGCGCAGCGGCAGCTGATGCTCCTGTATGCCCTGACCGGCCAATGGACGGCCGCGATGCGCCAGTATGAAGAATGTGCCCGGGTGCTCGATGAAGAGTTAGGCATCCTGCCCTCGGAAGAGACCACAGCCCTGTATCAGGACATCAAAGCGAAGCGGCTGCCTCCGTCAAAAGCGAACAGACGGGAGAGCGGAGTGCAGGAAAACCTCGTCTCGACCCTCCCACCGCCCGTCCCTTCTCACAATCTCCCGCCGCAGCCAACGCCATTCATCGGTCGGGAAGAAGAGCTGGCCCGGATAAACCGATGTCTGACTGATGCCGACTGCCGGCTATTAACCCTGGTAGGTCCCGGGGGTATCGGCAAGACGCGCCTGGCTCTGGAAGCGGCGTCCCGCTCGCTGGCGGGCGACTCCTTTCCCGGTGGAGTTTACTTTATACCCCTGGCGGCCCTCAATTCGGCCGATTTCCTCGTGTCGACGATTGCCGAACAGCTTGATTTCATTTTTCAAGGTGACATCGATCCCAAGATTCAACTGTTCAACTATTTGGGTGGGCAGAAGCAAGCCACGTTGCTGGTGCTGGACAACTTCGAGCAGCTTGCCGATGGGGCGGACCTGTTGGCAGACACCTTGCACCATGCACCCATGGTGAAGCTGGTGACAACGTCACGGGAACGGCTCAATCTGCGCGATGAATGGGTAATCGACATTCAGGGATTGCCGTTTCCACTCTCTGCGGAATCAGGAGAAGCGTTGGAAAGCTACGCTTCCGTACAGCTATTCCTGCAAACCGCCGCCCGGCTCAATACGGTCATCGCCTTGTCTGACGCAGACAAACCCTTTGTGGCTCGCATCTGCCAACTGGTAGAGGGGATGCCACTAGGCCTTGAGCTGGCCGCCGCCTGGACACGGGTACTGTCCTGCCGGGAAATCGTGAATGAAATCGAAAAAAGCCTGGATTTTCTGACCACATCATTACGGGATGTGCCGGCGCGCCACCACAGCCTGATTGCGGTATTTGACTATTCCTGGCACCTTCTCTCTCCTGAGGAACAGGGCGTGTACCGGCGGTTGGCCGTCTTTCGCGGTGGTTTCTCTCGCGAAGCTGCCGAACAAGTGGCCGGCGCGTCGCTGCCCCTTCTGGCGACACTGGCGGACAAATCCATGCTGCGCCGGTGGGAGTCGGGGCGATACGGATTCCACGAACTGTTGCGGCAGTATGCGGCCGGAAAACTGGACGAAGCGGGGGAGACCGGCGATGGACGAAGCCGTCACCTGACCTTCTATCTCAGCCTGGCGGAAGAAGCCGAACCCAGATTTCGAGGCGCTGAACAGATCACATGGCTAAACAGGCTGAATACTGAGAATGGCAATCTGCGCGCTGCCCTGGCCTGGTCTTTGGAGGGTGGCGATACCGCGACCGGGCTGCGACTGGTGGCCACGCTGGGACAGTTCTGGTTTATGCGTAGCCAGCAATATGATGAAGCGTTAGGATGGTTAGAAAGGGTTCTCTCTGCGGCAGGTCCCGCGGCGCAAGCGGAGGAACGCGCCAAAGCATATTACTGGCTGGGTCAATTCGCCCTTTACCAGAGTGACGATGCGAAGGCGAAAAAGGCGTTTGAAAAAAGCCTGGTCATCTATCGGCGGTTGGAAGACCAGACCGGCATTGCCGACTCCCTATTGCATATTGGAGATATCATCTCATCCCAGGGTGACGATATTGCGGCTCGCTCGCTTTACGCTGAGGCCCGCTCAAAATATGAAAAAAGCCTGCCTGGGCTACGCGAGCGAGGCGATGACTGGACGATAGCCCGCTCGCTTAACCTCCTGGGAGAAATCGCGCGAACTGAGGAAGATTACGCTTCGGCACGCTCATTCTACGAGGATAGTCTGGCAATTCGGCGCAAGTTGAGCGATACAAGGGGCGTTGCCGTTTCGCTTCATAACCTGGGCCATGTGGCGCATCATCAGGGCGATTTCCGGCAAGCAGCAGCATACTTCAAGGAAAGCTTGACCCTGAGTCAAATTGTAAGCGATAAAGGATCTGTCGCCGGCTGTTTGGCCGGGTTGGCCGGGTTGGCCGGAACTTTAAAACAGCCCGAGCGAGCGACCCGGTTATTTGGAGCCGCCGAGGCGGCGGTTAGAGATAGTGTTGTTCGCCTGGAATATCCTGACCAGATCGTACATGATCGCAATGTGGCTGCTGCGCGCGCCCAACTTGACGAAACGACCTTTGCTACGATCTGGTCCGAGGGCTCAGCAATGACATTGGAGCAAGCGATTGACTACGCCCTGGCGACAGAAGTCGACCCATAACACGGTCATTCAATCACCAGCGGCACCACCTCAAACTCTCTCACATCCACAATCCCCTTGTCCGAAATCCGCAGCTCGGGAATGACCACCAGCGCCAGCAAGCTCAGCTGCATGTAGGCGTTGTGGAGCGTGCAGCCGCACTCGGCGAACGCTTCCACCATCCGATCGGCCTTGGCGGCCACAACCTCCGCTCGCTCATCGCTCATCAGACCGGCGATGGGCAGTTCCACCAGGGCGATCTGCCGCCCTTCCCGGAACACCACCACCCCACCGCCGACCTCGGCCAGCCGATTGGCGGCGCGAGCCATGTCGGCCGCATCCGTGCCGACGACGATCATATGGTGGCTGTCGTGGGCCACGGTGCTGGCGACCGCACAGGGCACGTTGAAGCCAAAACCACTCACGAAGCCGTTGGTCACCTCGCCCGTCCCCCGGTGGCGCTCCACCAGGGCGATGCGGCAAACATCCTGCGCCGGGTCCGTGCCGATGATCCCGTCGGCGACCGGTAACTCGCGCTCCAGCGCCTGAGTGGGGGCCTGATTCTCGATCACGCCGATGACCCGGACGGCGACTTTCGTTGGAGCCTGCCCATTTGCCGACGGCACGGCGGCTTCGAAGTCGGCCGGGAGGAGTATCTTGCCCAGTTTGACCGTTCTCTTGGCGAAGTCGGGGTAGGCATAAGCCGGGATGTCGATGAGGATGCGGCCGTCCTCGGCCAGCAGTTCCCCGCCGGAGATAACCATCTCCACCGGCAGATCAACCAGATCGCTGGAGATGATGATGTCGGCGCGACGGCCGGGGGTGATGCTGCCGATATCGCCCTCGACGCCGAAGTGGAGCGCGGTGTTGAGCGTGGCCATCTGGATGGCGGTCATCGGCCGCAAGCCCTGAGCGATGGCGTGGCGCACGACGCGATCCATGTGCCCCTCGCCGACCAGCGTGCCGGAGTGGGAGTCGTCGGTGCAGAGGATGAAGTTGCGGCTGTCCAGCCCCATCTCGGTGATGGCCTTGACTTGCGCCGCGACGTCGTGCCAGGCCGAGCCGAGCCGCAGCATGGCCTTCATGCCCTGGCGCACGCGAGCAACGGCATCTTCAAGGCGCGTGCCCTCATGGTCGTCGGCCGGGCCGCCGGCGACGTAACCGTGGAAGGCGCGGCCGAGGTCGGGCGAGGCATAATGGCCGCCGATGACCTTGCCCGCGCGCAGCGTCGCCGCCATCTCGGCGTGCATCTTGTCGTCGCCCATGAAGACCCCGGGGAAGTTCATCATCTCTCCCAGGCCGATGATGCCCGGCCAGGTCATGGCCTCGGCCACCTCGTCAGGGCCAATGGACGCGCCCGGCGTCTCCAGCCCCGGCGCGCTGGGCACGCAACTGGGCATCTGGACGTAGATGTTGATCGGCAGCGTGGCCGCCTCGTCGTGCATCAGGCGCACGCCCGGCAGCCCCAGCACGTTGGCGATCTCGTGCGGGTCGATAAACATGCTGGTCGTCCCGTGGGGAATGACGGCGCGGGCGAACTCGGTCACGGTGACCATGCCGCTCTCGACGTGCATGTGGGCGTCGCACAGGCCGGGGACGAGGTAGCGCTGTTTGGCTTCGATGAGACGAGTGTTTGGCCCGATGGTGTGGCTCGCGTCCGGGCCGACGTAGGCGATGCGGCCGCCGATGATGGCGACGTCGGTGCCGGGCAGAATCTCGCCGCTGTGGACATTGACCCAGCGGCCGTTGCAGATGACGGTGTCGGCATGTTTGCGCCCCATCGCCACGGCGACGAGGTCCTGCGTCATTTCATGCCGGAGCTTGCGATTTGTCATGTGGTACCCCCGTGTGAATGAGCCTATTTTAGCCCACAGAGGCCCCTCTTACAATCGAACGACAGGATCGTTCCGGCCGGGCCAGCCAAGTGAGCGCCCCTCGTCTCAAAGGGAAGAGAATCCTCGTCGCGCCCACCTGACAGGTCTTTTTGATCAACACGGAGGGCATGGGGAAACCATGCCCTCCGTGATTCAATCGGAAAGGCTCGATAGAGCGCAGAGCCTACTTTGCGGGCATAGCCGGCGGCAGGCTGTTCAAATAGAGCCAGACCGCCTCGATCTCGACATCATTCATATGTTGGAATGCCGGCCAGGGCATCGCCTCGGGATTAATTTCGACACCATCAGGGGTCACGCCGGTTCGCAACACGGTCTTGAAGTCATCCAGTGTCCAGTTCGCCAGTGCCCCGGACGGAGTCAGGTTGGCCGCGGGAGTCCCGCCGGGTTCCAGGCTGGGGCCGCCGGCCATGTTGGGATAGTGACAACCCTGGCAGGTAGTCGCCATATAGGCGCCATATTCCACCGAAGCCGAGGGAGGTACAGAAGCGGGATGCGTGGCTGTTTGGTCAATCCCGTCGGCCGACAGCAACGGCAACTGCCCCGCCATAAACAACACACGTCCCAACGGGCCTACCTTCGGCTTCGGATGCTCGCGATCGACGGGCGGCACCGTTTGCAGGTAGGCGATCATCTGACCCAGTTGCTCGTCGCTCAGGGCCGAAAACTCATTGCTGGGCATGATCATGACACCTTTACCGTTCGGTTTAACGCCATGGCGAATGGCTCGATCCCAGTCCTCAACGGTGTATTGCGCCGTCGCGCTGCCCGCTCCCGAGGTCAGGTTCGCGCTAGAGAAAGTGCCCAGCGCAGGATCATCGATCATCACCGTCCCGCCCAAGTCGGGGGTATGGCAACCATTGCAGCCGCGAATCGTGATCAATCGGCCGCCTTCCGCAATTCCAGCCGCATCAGTAGGGATCGTAATCGGCTGAACGGCCACGTCATAACTCTTGTTGAGGCGCGATCCGCTGATGGCAAAGACGCCGGTCGCTGCCACAAGTCCAATCGCAATGAGGACAACCAACAGAATACCCAACCATTTCAATAGTTTTTTCACGGTTCTATCTCCAGAATGTGTCGATATCGAATGTCACAATGCATTCCGGCTCCACCGCCCGCGAACAGGTAACTTGCCTCGTCTAAATAACAGGCTCGGTCAATAGGTAGAGTTGCCTCCTCGGAGATTTGTTGCGACTCAGCTCGGTCCTCCAGAATAAAATATCGATGCCTGCCGGATATTACGGGGTGCTCCATTCCTGGAGCACCCCACCGCGCCGGCGGATCGACAATTTGAAGAGACCATATACCGGGTGGTTCCATCTCCGTAAACTCTTTGCAATCTGTGGAATCTGTGGATTTTTTACCAGGCGCTAAAACGGCTTGAACATCATGAGCCACAGGATGACGGCGATGCCGCCAAAGCCGATAACGGCCATCGATACGGCCGGGGCATTGGCCAGGAGAGCCTCGATCTCCTCGGCCGGAGCCGGTTCGACGGGTGGTTGAATCTTCCCGCGATCGTACCAGACCATGCCCAGCGCTTTACGTAACCGGGTGTAATATTTGCTGCCCACGACGGACATGGCGACGATGATGCCGATGAGCAGGACCAGCGATAGCCAGATCCAGCCGTGGCCCCACCATTTGCCCATAAACCCGCCGATAATGCCGCTGAGCAGGAGCAGGAGGAGTGAGCCATAGAGTACCTTGTAGACGCCGGGGCTGGCGTATAGCTCCAGCCAGGCCCGCGCCTGGGCCGGGTCGCGCTGATGGCGCAACCGCAAGGAAACGACGCTACTCACACCATGGGTTATCAGGAAGGCGAAAGTCGCCAGAACGTGGATATAGACCATCCAACTGTACATATATCAAACCCTCTATCGTAATTGGGCGGGACGAAATCAATATTCGTCCTGCGGTTGTCATGATGTACCGGTTCATCAACGTAACCGGCGTCTTCGGTTAGGGTCTGCCAAGTCAGCGCGAACAAGGATGGCTTGGTGGACGACACCGCCGGATGTTCCGGCGACAATTTCGGATTATAAAAACAGAAATATAAGGTGCGCAACTGTTTATCAGGGTTTTTAAGTCGTAGATTTCAATCGGGGAATGGCTCCAAATTTCGCGGGGATTGCAGAACTCCAGGGATAATCCGGAGTGCTTACTTACCCTCACACCTTGCGCTCGTTATTCCAGGCTTCCCGGGCGCGAATGGCCGCCTGGGCGCGGTCGGCCACTTGCAGTTTGTTGAAGATGTTCGAGGCGTGATTACGGACGGTTTTGAGGCTGATCGTCAGTTCTTCGGCGATCCGGGCGTTGGAATAACCCCGCGCGATCAGTCGCAACACTTCCTTTTCACGCTCCGTCAACTCCTGAAAAGCCTCCGGCGGGGTGGCGCGCGGTGCGGCAGCGAAGAAGTCCATCAAACGGGCGGCGATGGCCGGGCTGAAGATGGCCTCTCCCCGGCTGACGGCCTGAATGGCACGCATCATCTCCAGCTCGTCGGCGTCCTTGAGTACATAGCCACGCGCCCCGGCTCTCAGTGCGGCGAATACGGACTCGTCGTCCTCGAACAAGGTGACGACCAGGATTCGCGTTTCCGGGTTGGCGGACATGAGCGACCGGATGGCCGTCAGGCCGCCGCCTTCGGGCATCTGCAAGTCCATCAGCACAACATCGGGCTGGAGGGACAGCGCCTGCTCTACTGCCTCTTTGCCGGTCGTCGCCTCGCCCACTACCTCGGTTTCAGGCATCGAAACCAGCAGGGTGCGCATTCCCTTGCGAAACAGGGGATGGTCGTCGGCGATGAGGATCCGCAGCGGCGTCACGACTGAACCTCGTTGATCGGCAAGGTCGCCGTGATTAAGGTCCCGGATCCCGGCGTCGATGAAATTTCGCACCGGCCGCCCAACTCGGCCGCCCGCTCGCGCATGGAGATCAACCCAACGCCGCCTTCACGCCGGGCCTGGAAACCCACGCCATCGTCCCATACCTCGACCCGCAGATCGCCGTTGGCCCGGATGCGAACGACCGCCTGCCGGGCCTGGGCATGATGGAGGATGTTGGCCAGCCCCTCCTGAACGATTCGATAGGTGGCAACCTCGACTGCCGCGGGCAAAGACGGCAGGTCGGCCGGCGCGTCTATTTGAACGTTCAGGCCGGGCGAACCCTGTCCATCACTCCGGCCCAGTTTGGCCGCCATGACCTGTAGCGCCGGCACAAGCCCCAGGTCGTCCAGCGCCGGCGGGCGTAGCTCATTGACCACGCGCCGAACGTCATCGATCGTTGTCCGGATGTCGGCCTGCATCTCCTCGGCCAGCCTCTCAGCCGCGGCCGGATCTTCGCGGATCATGCGCCGCAAGACCCGCGCCTCCAGGAGCAGCGACGCGAGAGAGGGGCCAAGTCCATCGTGGAGATCGCGGCGCAGGCGGCGACGCTCCTCTTCCCGGCTGGTCACGATCTGTTGTCGGGAACGTTGCAGGTCGGTCGTGAGCCGGGCGTCATAGACTGTCGCGCCTGCCTGCCGGGCGATGTTGCGCAACAAGTGTTCATCGGCCGCGCCAAGCGCCTCACCGGGAGTGCGAGTACCGACCAGCAGCCGGCCGATCTCTTCCGACTGGTAGATCATCGGAAATGAAACCGGATCGTCAACCGGGCGGCCGGTGGCGGCGACAGTGACAAATCGATCGCCCTGGCACTCCTGAAGATCGACGTAGGGCAGGCGAAGAGCCTGTGCAACCGTCTCCACCAGCGTGGAGAGGGCCGTGTCCGCCGCCGACTGCTCCAGGCTCTGTCCCAGGCGCGTGAGCACTTCAAATGGTTCGTCGCGTTGGCCATAGAGAAGACGATTCACGCCGCGCTGCAAGCGATCACGGATAGGTTGAAAAAGGATAGCCACCAACCCGGTGGCCACCAAAGCCAGGAGCCAGTTGCCGGTTGAATCGAACAGGACGCTCGCCGTGCCGACGACGAGGCTGTAAATCAGGATAATGACGCCGGTCATCACGCTGTACACCAGCGTCCGGTTGATGATGACATCAATATCGTACAGCCGGTAGCCCACGATGGCGATCGTCACCGCGACGGCGATCCCCAAAGTCACTAAACTTGTCAGGACAATGGTCAATTCCAGTGCCGGGCCGTTGGTTAAATTTCCAAAGAGCCAGTACGGTAGGGTTAATGCTCCAACAATCAGGACAAGAATGACGGCATAGACCAGCCATTTCATCCGGGCGCGTTCGATGCCCTTCGAACGCCGGAAGCGCACGGCAATAGCGGCCATCGAACCGAAAACGCCGATTGCCAGTAAAACACTGCCCACCGTCATCAGGCTATCGAGGACACTTTCCGCGCCGGCAATGCCGAAGGGGTTGGGTTGTGATGCCCAATCGGCCATGGGGCCGGGGTGGGTAGCCAGACCCAGCATTAATGACAACAGGCCTAGCCCGGCCGCCCAACCAATTATTCGCCAGCGCGGTGAAAGCAAACGACCATCGGGAAAAAGAAGAAAGACAAAAGTCAACGGCAAAAGTTGAGCCGGCAACCATGCCCAATTGCCCAGCCAGGTCGCCAGGTCGAGCAGAAGCGGGCCGAGGGGAGCAGGAAGAATCGAGGTGTAAAGCAGCGCCCCGGCGACCAGCGCACTGAGGACGTAGGACGAACTCACGATCAGAAAGATCCAGCCGATAGGGTTCCGGGGCCGGTGTTTAACGATGACAACCCCAAGGCCGGTATAGATGATCGACAGGAAAGGCGTCATCATCTGGTGCGACAAAAAGCTCGTCGTGTCACCTGTGCGAACCACATACCAGACGACCATCACAAAGTTCAGCGCCATCACGACAATGACGGTCGTCGCCAACGCGCGCGCCAACCGCATCAGGCGGGGTGTCGCATCGTCCGCTTTCGTCGCACCCTTCGAGGACAGAATAGACGGGAGTTGTTCAGTTTCGCCCATGATTCGAGAACATTATAACATGGCTTTTCAGCCCGGGAGCACGCCGTCATTCCATCGCGCTAGAATGGCTTGAACATCATCAGCCACAGGATAACGGCGATGCCGCCGAAGCCGATCACGGTCAGGGTGATAGCCGGCACTCCGGCCAGGAGCGCCTCGATCTCCTCGGCCGAAGCGGGTTCGCCGGGAGGGTGCTCCTTGCGACCGTCGAACCAGGCCATGCCTAATGCCTTTCTCACCTGGCCGTAATATCGAGACCCGATGAGAAACATGGACACCATGATGCCAATGAGTAATACCAGCGAGAGCCAGATCCACCCGCTGCCCCACCATTTCCCCATGAAGCCGTTGATTACCCCGCTAATCAGCAGGATGAGCAACGAACCGTAGAACACGGCAATGACGCCGCCGCTGGTATTGAGTTCCAGCCAGGCCCGCGCCACAGCCGGATCGCGCTGCTTGCGCAAACGCAAGGCGACTACACTACTGACACCGTGCGTCAGCAGAAAGGCGAACGTCGCCAGAATGTGAATATAGACCAACCATTGATACATACGTCAATCTCCTGGGATGTAATTAAAAAACATTGATGGTCAGAGCTGTGACGAATGGAGGTCTCATGTGAATCTCCAAAGAGGGTCTTAGTTCCCGGTCGTCACCGGCGGCAGGCTTTGGAAATATAACCACAATGCCTCTAACTCCACGTCGGTCATTTGCGACGTCACCGGCCAGGGCATATTTTGTGGATCCAGCTGCCGACCCTCCGGCGTCATACCGGTGCGCAACGTAGTTTTGAACTGCTCCAACGTCCAGCGACCCAAATCCCCGCCTTGGGTCAGGTTCGCCGCCTTGGGCTTGTCGGGCGGGCTGAATGGAACCGGGCCGCCGCCCAGGTTCTTGCCGTGGCAGCCGGTGCAAGTTGTAACCTGATAGGCTCCATACTCCGCCGACGCTTCCGGAACCAGACTCCTGGGCGGTCGGTGGGATTGGTCGATCACTTCGGCCGAGAGGAGCGGCGGCGGCTGATTGGTGACCAGCATGGCGCGAGTCATCGGCCCCAGGCTGGATTCCGGCAGGACGCGATCGACAGGCGGAGCCGAGCGCAAGTAGGCGATGATTCGGCCGACATCCTCGTCGCTCAATCCGGAATATTCGAGGCTGGGCATCACCAATAGAGCGCGACCGTCCGGGGCAACGCCGTTGCGGATCGCTCTGGACCAATCTTCGGCCGACCACCCGGCGGTGGCGCTGCCCTGGCCTGTCGTCAGATTAGCGCCATAGATACGACCAATGATGGGGTCTTCGAGCATGGTCGTCCCGCCGTAATCCGTGCCATGGCAATCTATACAGCCACGAATGATGGTCAGCCGGTGGCCCTCCTCAATGTCGGCCGCGTCAGTCGGCACGGTCAGTGGCTCAACCGCGATCGCGTAGGACTTGTTGATCCGGCGCTCGCTGACGAAATACCCCACCAGGGCAATAACGACAATGACTCCTACCAGTACGGCTAAGACGATTCCAATCCACTTGAGTACTTTTTTCATGATGTTCCTCATCCTTCCTCAATCGTTCTATAGAACCAGCAACGACAACCCTCCGCCCAGATCGAACGGCAAGCGCTGCCAGGAATCACCGTAGTCGGCCGTGTGCCACACATCACCATAGGTTGTGCCGACGAAAAGTTGGCCCGGCGCATCCGGCAGGGTGACCAGCGCTCGCGGCATCCGGCTCATCGGCTGGGGTTCCCAACCTATGGGCTGCCAGTCGGCCCCGGCCGAAGCCCGGTATAGATAAGCCTCGGGGTTTTTGCCGTAGGCCTTGCGCGGGCCAGGGGCTAGCGCCGCATACCAGACTTCCGGACGCTCGGGATCGGCGGCGCAAGTCACGCCATAGTTCACGGCCAGGCCGCCTCCCGGCTGACGCCAGGTTTTGCCGCCGTCCCTGCTGACCGCCGCCCCGCTGCCGGGGCCGCCGGCCTCATAGACCCACTGTCCATTGTGATGATGAAACTTGAGCACGTGGCAGTCGCGCATCGCGTCGGGCAGGTGGTCCGACCAGGTGCGGCCGCCGTCCTCGCTGCGCACCAGCGCGCCGAACTCGATTCCCGCCAGGACGACGTCCGGCTCGGCGGGCGAAACGGCCAAGGCGTTGACGTAGGCCCGAAACGGCGGCTCGGCCGGCGAGAACCACCACCAGCGATTGGGAACGCGCCGGAAGCCTTCCAATTCGACCCAGTGTTGGCCGCCATCATTGGTCTTGTAGACGAGGGCCGGTTTCACTCCGGCATAGATCACGTCGGGGTCGTGGGGGCTGACGGCGAGCGACTTAACGATCCGCCCGGCCATTCCCAAGGAGGCCCAGTTACGGCCGCGATCGGCAGAGCGATAAACGCCATTGCCCTGAGTCCCGGCATACACGACGTCGGGATGGTTGGGATCGCCGGCCAGCGTCACCGGTGACGGCCCGTCCAGAACGGTTGCGACCTGCCAACTACCGTCATTGCAGCACGTGGCGCGGACGACCCGGCGGTTGGCGACGGCCAGGAAAGTGCGCGAACTGAGATCGGCCTGTTCGTTGGTCATGGTGATTTCCTCTCCGTTCCGGTCATCGGATCAATCACCCTCGCCTGCCGGGCCAGCATCAGCCCCAAGGCAAAATCGATCAACGCCAGCACGGGGTGGAAGGCCGACAAGATCGGGGCGGACGCCCGCAAGAAAATAAGCACATCGGCCTGCAGGATGTAGACGAGGAACAGCAACCACGTCAGCCGTTTCATCCGCCCGGGCAGCCTGCCGGTGTACATCGTGACCAGCATAACCAGAAGCGGCAAAGCCAACAGATGACCGAGAGAAATGTGGTTCGTCCAGGGCCAGCGCCCGGCCACGACGGCCATCCCGGCGAAGAAGACCTGGACAAGAACCCCAACAACAAAAGCCCAGGCAGCGATTTGATATACAGTTCGAGAGGCTTTCATTCCAACTTCTCCTTGTTTTGAAACAGGGTCAGAAATACCGTCGAGAGACATGGATCATTCACGCGCCGACCGCGGCGCTATCCCAACCACACGCCAATAATCATCGTCCAGCCGACAAGTTGTGAATTTGATATGTTCATCTTTCAGACTCCAACAACCAACCAATGACCTGCATTGTAGATGGCGGGAAAGGGGGTTGTCATGGGGCTTGAGAATCAACCTGGGCGGGAAGTACGCCCAAGCCATTGTCGGGAATAATTCCCGGCTGGTATCTTCTTGCTAAACAGGCGGTTGAGGACGCCATAGGTCCGCGATGTGCCCGAACCGGCTCGCTGAGATATACTGCAAGCATATGCACACATGATGAGGTATGCATCCATGGCTGTACAGCGAGAATTAACCCGTCCGACGCAAAAAGAAGAGGCATTGATTACCGGCGAAGAACTGGCGGAGATGGGTGATCTGGGCCGGAGCGAACTTGTGGAAGGGAGGGTTGTGGAGTTGAGTCCAACAAAAGTACCGCACGGCCGCTATGAATTCGAGATTGCAAGATCCCTGGGGAATTTTGCTGAGGAACATGACCTCGGTGTAGTCATGGTGGGAGAAGTCGGTATCTATACCCAGCGCAACCCGGACACGATCCGTGGCGCGGATGTGCTGTTCATCTCCCACGAACGATTGGCTCGGGCAACGCCGGGAGGATTTCTGGATGTGGCCCCGGAACTAATTGTGGAAGTGCTGTCGCCGTCTGACCGATGGAGCGAAGTACGGAAGAAGCTCAAAGAGTATTTCACGATCGGCGTCACGGCCGTCCTGATCGTTGAGCCTGAAGAGCATACTGTCTCCCTCCACCGCTCACCCACCGATATACAGGAATTCACCGGGGAGGATACCCTCCAGCTGGATGACATCCTCCCCGATTTTAATTTGCCCCTGACCGGACTTTGGGAAAAGGGAATCTAGGCTTTCAGCAAAGCCAATAGCGCGCCGGCGTCGACAACCTGTCGCTCGCTCTCGCTGCGTCGCTTGACCTCAACCCCGCCTTGCTCCAGGCTGCGCGCCGAGAGCGTCACCCGGGTGGGAATGCCCATCAGATCGGCATCCTTGAACTTGACGCCCGCCCCCAGACCGTCGCGGTCGTCGTAGAGAACCTCGACACCGGCGGCCGTCAGATCGGCATAGATCGCCTCGGCCTTTTCCTTCGTGCCGTCGCCCTCCTTGCCGATGTGGACCAGATGCACCTGATAGGGCGCGACGCTGTCGGGCCAGATGATGCCGTCCTTGTCGTTGTGGAGCTCCACGATCGTGGCCATCAGCCGGTCGAGGCCGATGCCGTAGCTGCCCATATAGATGAGTTGCGGCTGGCCGTTTTCGTCCAGATAGGTGGCGTTGACGGCCGCGCTGTAGCGGGTGCCCAGTTTGAAGCAGTGGCCGACCTCAATCGCCCGCCGGGCCTCAATAAGCCCGCCACAGGACGGGCATTTGTGCCCGGTAGTGGCCTGAGCGATGTCGGCGATCCGGCTGACTTCGAAATCGCGCCCCAAATTCGCGCCGGTGTAGTGAAAGGGATCCTCATTGGCGCCGACGACGTAGTTGCCGCCGTAGTGGATCGATTCATCGGCGACGATCATGACCCCTGGCGATGCCATGTCCCTGGCCGGGGTCATGCCGACGGCCGAGGCGTAGCCGGGCACGGCGCCGATGGAGCGAACCTCATCCTCGGTCGCCTGGCGGATGAAGCCGCCGCCGATGGCGTTGACCAGCTTGGTGTCGTTGATGGTCAGATCACCGCGCGTCATGGCAAACACCAGGCGACCCTCGCCCGGCTTTTCAACGAAGTTCGGCCGCCACCAGTAGAAAATGCACTTTAGCGTCTCGGTGGTCGGCACGCCGATGAAGGCCGCCACGTCGGCGATGGTCTTGCAATCGGGCGTCTCGACCTTGACCAGCTCGGCCAGGGCGGTCGGACGCTCTCCCTCGCGAACGAACTCGGCCGCTTCGACATTGGCCGCGTAGTCGCAATTACTGCAAGCGATGAACTCATCCTCGCCTTGCGGGTGGGGCACGGTGAATTCCTGCGACGTCTTGCCGCCCATCGCGCCGACATCAGCGTTGATGGCGATGGTGGGCACCCCACAGCGATTGAAGATGTTGAAGTACGCCTGGAGCATGCTCGGATAGTAGTCGTCAAGCTCCTGCTCGCTGCGGTCAAGCGTATAGGCGTCCTTCATGATGAATTCGCGCAGACGCATCAAACCGCCGCGCGGGCGTGGCTCATCGCGGAACTTCTTGCTGATGTGATAGACCATGCGCGGCAGATCACGATAGCTCTCGATGTCGCGCAAGGCCAGATCGACAACGATCTCCTCGTGGGTGGCCGACAGGGCATACTCGCGGTTGCCGCTGCCCTTCAGCTTGAAGAGGACATCGACCCTATCCCAGCGGCCGGTGGCCTGCCACAATATCGCCGGATGCAGATTAGGCATCCACATCTCCTGGCCGCTGATGGCGTCCATCTCTTCGGCCATGATGTCCCAGATCTTGCGGATGACGCGGTAGCCGAGGGGCATGAACGTATAGATACCCGCGCCGACCGGGCGAATGAAATTGGCGCGAATCAGCAATTGATGACTGGTGAGTTCAGCCTCGGCTGGAGCCTCACGCAAGGTTTTACCGAAGGATCGTGAAAGTCGCATAAGAAGTGAGTATATCTTCAGGGCCGCCGAGGGTCAAAGCTCGAGTATAACCTTGCCGATGTTGCGATTCGCCAGCACATACTCATGCGCCGCCTGAGCCTCGGCGATGGGGAACACCGTATCGATGATCGGTCGCAGGCGTCCATCGGCCAGTTTGGGCATGATCTCGGCCGTGAAGCGCCGGGTGATGGCGATCTTCTCCTCGACCGGGCGCGTCCGCAGCGTCGAGCCGATGACACGCAGGCGCTTGCCGAGCAGTTGCCTCATATTCAACTCTCCCGTTGTCCCACCGAGAGAGCCGATATTGACCAGTCGCCCAAACCGTCGCAAAGCCGCGATATTGCGGGTCAGATACGAACCGCCGACGGGGTCCAGGATGACATCCACGCCCTGCCCGTCCGTAACCGCCATGACCGCCTCAAGGAAGTCTTGTGTCCGGTAGTTGATCGCCACCGCGCCCAGTTCGTGACAGAACACGGCCTTCTCGTCGCTGCCGGCCGTGGCGATGGCCCGCGCTCCGGCATCGAGCGCCAGCTGGATAG
>CAZZJN010000002.1:16284-43260 GCA_964654505.1 uncultured Ardenticatenaceae bacterium
TCGCTGCCGGCCGTGGCGATGGCCCGCGCTCCGGCATCGAGCGCCAGCTGGATAGCCGCCGTGCCCACACCGCTGGCCCCGGCGTGGATGAGCGCCATCTCGCCCGCCTGAAGTCGACCTTCGGCGAACAGGTTGACATAAGCGGTGAACCACACTTCCGGCACGGCCGCGCCCTGAGCGAACGACCAGCCATCCGGCAAGCGCAGCAACATCCCGGCGGGCACGGCCACCTGCTCGGCATACCCGCCGCCCGACAGAAGCGCACAGACACGGTCGCCCGGCTGCCAACCGACAACATTCGCGCCAACCTCCCGGATAACGCCGGCCATCTCCAAGCCGAGGATCTCGCTTGCGCCAGGCGGCGGCGGATAGTTGCCTCGCGCCTGCGACAGATCGGCACGGTTGACGGCTGTCGTCTGCACATCAACCAGCACTTCATTGTCCACGTAGCCGATATTGGCCACTTCTTCCCATACCAACCGGGGGTTATTCTTCTCGCCGCGAACGACAATTGCCTGCATAAGCCTACTCCTTGTCAGTGTGGTCACCTGCGATAAACTTCATTCTATCGGCACTCTCGCAAACGCTCCAGCGAGACATGGCCAAACCCGCAAGCAGGAGAATTTCTGAACCATGAGCCAACGAGAAACGTTAACGGTCGAAGTGGCCGGCCTGACCCGGCACTTCCCGCTCTTCGAGGTCGCGCCCGGCGTGCGCATCGCCGTGTTCAACATGCTGGGCGACACCTATGTCGTGAAGGCTGCCGCGGCCGCGCTGGCCGAGAAGCTCAAGGATGTCGATGCCGACGTGCTGGTGACGGCCGAGGCCAAGAGCATCCCGCTTATCTATGAGATGAGCGCCCTGATGGGCCTGCCCTACGTGGTCATGCGCAAGGCCTACAAGAGCTACATGGGCGATGCCATCAGCGCCGAGACGGTGTCGATCACCACCGGCGCCCCTCAGACATTATTTCTGGACGAAAAAGACCGCAACCTGGTCAAGGGCAAGCAGGTCATCGTCGTCGACGATGTCATCAGCACCGGCAGCACGCTTAACGGTCTGGAGAAACTGGTCATCAAGGCGGGTGGCGAAGTAGCGCAGGTCGCGGCCATCTTCACCGAAGGCGATGATGACTGGTCGCGGGTGGTGGCACTTGGAAATTTGCCGGTCTTTAGAAACTGACCACAGACAACAGACCGCCTAATCCGTCATTCATTGTCTGTAATTTGCTTCTGAACTCGTCATTCGTCACTCGTCATTCGTCACTTCATGGATTCAGCCACGCTGACCATCTTTAACCACCTTTTCGCCTCGGTTGCCGAGGAGATGGGTGTGACGCTCGGCCGCACGGCCTACAGCCCCAACATCAAGGAGCGGCTCGATTACAGTTGCGCCGTCTTCCTGGCGGGCGAGCAGCCGGAGATGCTGGCCCAGGCCGCCCATATACCCGTTCACCTGGGGGCGATGCCCGCCTCGGTTCGCGCGGCCGTCGCCCGCTGCGCGCCCTTTCGTCCGGGCGACATTGTCATCCTCAACGATCCCTATCTGGGCGGAAACCACCTGCCGGATATCACGCTGGTGTCGCCGGTCTTTATCGGTGACGATCGGCCAACAGCCACCGACCATCATTTCCTCGTTGCCAGTCGCGCTCACCACGCCGACGTCGGCGGCATGTCGCCGGGGTCGATGCCGCTCTCGACAGAACTTTATCAGGAAGGGATCATCATCCCGCCTATCAAGCTCGTGGATGGCGGGGTGCGCAATGAGGCTGTGTGGCAGCTCATCTTGCGCAACGTGCGCACGCCGTGGGAGCGCGAGGGGGATCTGGCGGCGCAACTGGCGGCCCACACCGCCGGGGCGAACCGGCTGGCGGAGATTGCCAATCGCTATGGCCTGACTGAAACGTTGGCGCAGGCCCGCGGGCTGTTGGCTTACGCCGAATCATTGACCCGCGCGGCCATCCGCCTGATTCCGGACGGCCGCTATACCTTCACTGATTACCTGGACGATGACGGGCAGAGCGACGCGCCGATCCCTATCTGCGCGACCCTGACTGTGGAAGGCGACGCATTGACGGCCAATTTCGCGGGCACGGCTGAGGCGGTCGAGGGCAACCTCAACGCCGTGCCGGCCATCGTCGATTCGGCCGTGATCTATTGCCTGCGCTGCGTGGCGCTGGCTCTGCTGGAGACTGACCTGCCAATGAATCAGGGCGTCTTCTCGCCGGTGACGGTTCGCATCCCCGCCGGCTCCTTGCTCGATCCGCGGCCGCCGCATGCCGTCGCCGCGGGAAACGTCGAAACATCCCAGCGGATCGTCGACGTGGTATTCGGAGCCTTGGCCCAGGCCTTGCCGGGCATCATCCCCGCCGCGGGTCAGGGCACGATGAACAATCTGACCTTCGGCGGCGTCTATCCCGATGGCTGGGCCGCGCCATCCTCCCACTTCGCCTATTACGAGACCATCGGTGGCGGCGCGGGGGCCGGGCCGGAAGGCGATGGCGCGTCAGGCGTTCACGTCCACATGAGCAACACGCGCAACACCCCGGTCGAGGCGCTGGAATACGGGTTCCCCATTCGCATCGAGGAATACAGCTTGCGCGAAGGCTCGGGCGGCCGCGGGCAGCACGCCGGGGGTGAGGGGCTGGTGCGAAGCATCAGGTTCCTGGCTCCGGCCACGGTGACGATCACCTCGGATCGGCGCAGGCGAGGGCCATACGGTCTGGCGGGCGGCGGGGACGGCGTGCCTGGCCGCAATACCCTGATCACCGGGAACGAGTCCGTCTCATTACCCGGCAAGGCCACCCTCGCTGTTCGTCCGGGCGACATCGTCCGGCTGGAGACGCCCGGTGGCGGGGGTTGGGACAAGCCGGGCTAGGCCGATCTTTTATGTACGTTCTCTCTGAATTTTTGCGCGACGTAACCCCATCGGTACAATCACGTTGAAGCTGGATTCCCGATCCGGCAGCGGCGCGATATCGGCTCTATTAAGGGGAGCCACATGAAGGAAGCGGAGAATCGACATGGCAAAAGAATCCCTGGGCTATGTAGAACTCGAATGGATTTGTCCGTTTTGTAACACCAGAAACCCCGGCCGGGTGAAGGTCTGCGGGAATTGCGGCTCGCCCCAACCCAAAGACGTCCAGTTTGAGCAGGCGGCCGAGGACAAAATCGTCACCGACGAAGCGGGGCTGGAGATGGCCAAGGGCGGACCGGACATCCACTGCCCCTTCTGCGGCACGCGCAACCCCGGCGGCTCCACCAAGTGCCTGCGCTGTGGCGGCGACCTGACCGAAGGCGAGCGACGCGAATCCGGCAAGGTGCTTGGCGCGCAGCATACGAAGCCCGCGCCCGATATCATCTGCGAATATTGCGGCACCGCCAACCCCGCCAGCAATACCAAGTGCAAGAATTGCGGTTCAGCATTGGGCAAAACCGAGCGCCCCAAGGCGGCCGCGCAATCGGCCGCGCCGGCCAAAATGAGCCCGACCGTCATGATCATCGGCGCGATCCTGCTATTGCTGGTCTGTGGGGCCATCGGCTTCTTCTTCATGCGCGGCGCGCAAACCGAGAGCAACACCGGCTCCGTGCGCAGCGTCAACTGGAAGCGCAGCATCGTCGTGATGGGGCTTGCGCCTGTCACCTACAGCACCTGGGCCGACCAGGTTCCCCAGGATGCCGAGGTCAACTATTGCAGCGAACGCGAGCGCGAACGCTCCTCTGTTCCCACCGGTAACTCGCAAGAAGTTTGCGGCACGCCCTACGTCGTCGATCAGGGTTCAGGCTTTGGAGAGATGGTGCAGGATTGCGAATACATCGTCTATGACGACTACTGCGAATATACCGTCATCCAGCTACAGCCGGTCGGGACCATTGAAGAAACAGGCGCGGATATGAGTCCCTTCTGGCCGGAAACCCGCCTGGATCAGGGGCAGGAACTGGGCGAGCGTGACGAGGTCTATCAGATCACGTTCGACGTGAATGGGGAATCCAAGGTTTACCAGACGACCGATCTCAACCAGTTTCTGCAATTCCAGCCGGGAAGTGAATGGGAACTGGAGATCAACGGCTTCGGCGATATCGTCGATATCAGGCCGGTTCCCTGACGCTCATGATGCGAAACTTGATCCGATGGGGCCGCTGGTTCGGCTCTCTGGCCTTGCTTGCTTCGTTACTTCTATTGGAAGCTTGCGCCGGGGGTGTATCGAACTCTCCACCGGTTGTGATCGCTGAGGTGGGCGACACGCCCCAAGCAACCCTGCGGCCGCCGGAGATCAGCACCGGCCTTCCATCGCCCGCCACTCCGGTGGCGAATGAGACCGCGACTATACCTGCCGGCGTAACGGCCGATGCCCCCACCTCCCCCACCCCGCGGCCCACGGCGACTATGACCGCCACCGCAACGCCATCGCCCACGCCGGATCGCAACATCCTTTGCTCACAACGCATGCCCGACAACGGACTGCTGGCCATCGTCACGTTGACCTATGGCCTCAGCCGCGATTACGAGCCGGCCGGATTGGTAGATCTGTCCGGCTATCTGCCCAAGGATGTCACCCTGGGCTACCCGACGCAGTTGCGCCATCTGGCCGTCGGCCCGCTGGTCGACATGATCCATGCCATGCAGGCCGAGGGGCTTCAACCGGTGATCATCTCCGGCTATCGCAGCTATTCAGCCCAGGCTATCGCTCGCCAAAAATGGGCCGAGAAAGAGCCGGAGCGGGTGAACATCCTCAGCGCGCCACCCGGCTTCAGCGAACATCAGCTGGGCACGGTCGTCGACTTCGGCTCTCCCGAACTGGCGGAGATCGTCGGCATAGAGGACATCGAGTTCCATACCTACTTCTACAAGACAAGCGAAGGCACGTGGCTGCTGGAAAACGCCCACAAATTCGGCTTCACTCTAAGCTACCCGTTCGAGGCGACCGAGGTGACCGGTTTCTTCTACGAACCCTGGCACTATCGCTATGTCGGCGTGGAGATGGCCACCTTTCTCCACGAAGCCGGCACCTCCCTGACCGAACACCAGCTGGCCTCCGAGCCGCCGCCCTGCATCCCGGACAAGCCATGAGAACCAGACTTTCGGCGGCGATCATGGCGGCCGCTCTCCTGATCATCGTTCTCGCACTCGTCGCTTGTGGCGGGGGCGTGCCGGATGCTGAATCGCCGGTGATCGCCGCCACCTCCTCGGCGACGCCCCTCCCGCAACCGTCGGCCACGATTGTGCCCACGAATACGGCCGAGCCGTCGCCCATTCCGTCACAGACGCCGACCCACACACCAACCCCGACTCCGACGCCTGAGCCGGTGACTCTGGCCGCCCCGCCGGAGTGGGAGCCGGATGTTCGGCTCGCTCTGGAGGCGATGAATGAGTCCGGGGCATCACCTTACGCCTGGTCCTTGCTGGTCGAGGAGGACATCGAGGCGGCATTAGCCGGCGGCCGCGCCCAGATCGCGCTTTCACGCGACGACTCGGGCACCATCGTGCACCGGGAACCGCTGGCCTTCGCCGTCCCGTTCACGACCGAATGGGAAAACCTCCTGCCGGCCGAGGCCGAGAGCGTGCTGGCCAACGGGCACTACCTGATTCGGGTCATTCGCTGGAGTGACATGACGCCGGACAACAAGGCGATGCGCGTGGATGGCCGCCATCCGACCGACCCGGATTATCCCTACATGGAAACATGGTCGCTGGCAAGCGCGCCAGGCTACGAGGAGGCGACGGCCGAATTGGCGGACGTGTTAGCCGAAGCCCTGGCTCCGCTGCCGACGATCCGGATCGCCGCCGTCGGCGATCTCAACCTGGACCGCTCGGTTGGCTATATCATCACGACGACGGGCGATCTGGCCTATCCGCTCTCGCTAGTGAAACCTGTCTTCGATGCCGCCGACTACACCATCGGTAATCTGGAGACGGCGCTGGGCGACGTGGGCGAACCGGCCCCCAAGCTCTACCCGTTTCGCTCTCCGCCCGAAGCGGCCGAGGCGCTGGCTGTGGGCGGCGTCGATCTGGTATCACTGGCCAATAATCATGCCCAGGATTACGGGCCGGAAGCCTTGCTGCAGGGTATCGACCTCCTGCACGCGGCGGGCGTGGCGACCGTCGGCGGCGGCGCGAACGAAGCGGCCGCTCACGCGCCCCATATCGCCGAGATCGGCGGGCTGAAGGTCGCCTTTCTGGGGTATGTCAACGTCCCCGTCGAGGGGGAAACCCATTTCGACACGCGGAGTTGGTCGGCGACGGCCGACACGCCGGGTCTGGCCTGGGGCGATCCGGCGCGAATGTCGGCCGATGTGGCCGCCATTCGCCCCGAGGTCGATCTGGTCGTCGTCATCCTGCATAGCGGCTTCGAATACATTGAGGAGCCGGGCGAGGAGCAGGTAGCCGCGGCCCGGGCGGCCATTGACGCGGGAGCCGATCTGGTGGTGGGCCACCACGCCCATATCCTGCAAGGTATCCACCGTTATGGCGAAGGCGTCATTGCTTACGGAATGGGTAACTTCCTCTTCGACATCGACGGCCCGCGCGAGACGGCCATCCTCAACGTGTGGCTGGATCGAAACGGCGTGCGCCAGCTGGAATTGGTCCCGGCCATCATTCAGGAACACGGCCAGCCGCGACTGGCTCAACCGGAAGAGGCAGGACCGATCCTGTCGCGGGTCTATTACCTGACCATGCTCCTCAACGCCGCCAATCCATAAGGCTGGAACCGGGTCTAGCCGCCGTCGGCCGATTCGGTAGAGGTGGAACCAGGCCCGATGATCTGCTCCGCCGAGAAGCCGCTGATCAACCCTTGCTCGTTCAACGCGGCAATGCTGACCGCATAGGTGACGTTGGGATCGAGGCCGGTGAGGGCGACATTACCGGCATGGACGGCCTTCACAAAACGAAAGGTAGGATAGTAGGCTGAGTCGATCGAGCGAAAGGAGATGGCATAGCCCGAAGCGTCGGGCGTGACCGACCAGGTCAACAGAAAAGCACCCGGCTCGGCCATCGGCACGATGATCGGCGGGGCGGGCTGGGCCGGGCCACCGGCCAGATTGGCGGCCACAGCCACGTTTAATTGCGCCATGCGTTGCAGATAGCTGTAGTCGATCAGATCCCAGGTATCCAGGTTAGAGTTAATCAGGTCGGGGTTTTCGACGGATTCGATGACGCGGATGGCCGGATACCCGGCGGCCACGAATTCGCGCTGGTCGCCCCAACGTCCCTCGCGATCCAGCTGGTCATAGATAGACACCGGGAAAGTCGGAAGATAAAGCCCGCCGACGTACTCATAATAACGGCCGAGCGCACCGTGGGCCGAGGTCAGAAAGTCGGTTGCGAAGAGACGCGCATTTTGGGGGATGCCCGCGCGACCGCCGACGCCATCATAATTGAGCACCGCGGTGATCTTTTGGCCGTCCAGAAAAGCGTCCTCGGCAAAATAGCGAGCGCCGTAAGACCCTTGTTCCTCGGCCGATGTCGCCAGAAAAACGACGGTCTGGTTCCATTCGCGGGAGCTCATGATGCGAGCCGTCTCCAGCAGCAGGGCCACCCCCGAGCCATTATCATTGGCTCCGGTCGAGCGACTGACGCCGTCGGTCACGTCCGGCGGGCGGCTGTCGTAGTGGGCCATTATCACGATATAGCCGTCGCTGTCACCCTTGCCGGGCAACGTGGCCACAACGTTGCTTTGGTTCGCCATATAGCCGTTGTAGGAAAGAGGGAAATCCTGAAACTCGACGTTCAGGCGACCGTTACCGACCCGGACGAACTCGTTGAAGATCCAGCGTCGCGCCGCGCCGATGCCGAACGTCTCCGATTGGGTATCGCTGAAGGCATTGCGCGTGCCAAACTCCTGGAGACGGCGGACATAGGCCGTCAACTGCTGCTGAGACACCTCGGTGATGAGTCTGTTAATGCCCGGATCGACGGCCGGCACGACATCGCTCACCGGGTCCGTCACCAGCTCGCCGGCCGCATTGGGAACCAGCAATTCGGGAGTGGCCGCCGGCGGGGTAGGGATGATCAACTCCTGCCGCGGCTTCAGCAGGCTGCACCCGGAGAGAGCAAGCAACAGGACAATGATGAATAACAAACGGCTTAGTGGTTTCGACACCGGCTACCCTGAACAAGAATCATTTTGATTTGGCAACGGCAAGGATAACCAATTTCACGACGGGATGCACACACCCTGATCCAGGTCTAACCTAATGAGAGTTTGAAACGGCCTCATCCGCGGATTCAACGATGAACGGTCGACGGCAGGACATTACGTACAGGATTATCGCCGCGGCCGACATCACCAGCAGGCCAAGCGCAGTGATGGCCATACCGGTTCTCAGGCTGCCCGGCCGGTAGAAAAACGCCACCTCATGCACCCCGGGCGGCACAAAGATGCCGCGGAACAGGGCGTCAACCCGCTCCACCGTCACCGGACGGCCGTCGATAGTCGCCTCCCAACCGGGATAGTAGGCGTCGGTCAGGACGAGCAGGCCGTCGCGGTCGCTCTCGATACGCAAGCGGATCGCTTCCGGTGAGTAACCGGTTATCTCCACGATGCTGCGGCCGTCGCCTGATGGTCCTGGCCCGGCGAGTGATCCGGCGATGACCGCCGAAGTCCGCGGGGCGAAATCGGGATCGGCCATCAGGGCGACGGCTTCATCGACTCCGGCCTCCTGCGCGCCCCCTGTCCACTGCCAATCATGGACGATGAACGCGCGTGGCTGGACATCGAGGTTCTCGTAGATCTTCACATCCCCGGAATGGATCAACCGGTAAGGGGCGAAGGTCAGTGGCTGAAAGGTGTCGTCGCGCGCGTCCACCAGCGTCAGGGCGCTTACCTCGCAATCGACCGCAGGATCGGCGCAGGGCTGAAGGACGATAGCAGCGGCCGTAGCCGGTTGGGCAAACGGCAGGCGGTACAGGTGCAGGGGCGGATCGGTGGACTCAGCTCCCTCCGGGGCAGCCAGCAACTCGGCCGATAATTGTTGCTTATCGCCATCGGTCGTCGTCAATTCAACCGGCGGCGGCGTCTCCCCGGCGAGCATCCACAGCTCCGTGGCCTCGAATGGCGGCACCTCGGCCACCGCCACCGGCTCGTCGCCCAGCGTCACCGGATGTTGCCGGTCGAAGAACACCCCCTCGCGCCAGATGTCGCCCGTCTTGTCGGTGACGAGGTAGCGGCCGTTGAACAGGCTCAACCATTTCGCATCGGGGGCGGCCGTGAGGTATTCGCGCAGGCGGCCGTCGGTTGTCGTGCTGCCCTCCGGCAAAATCAGGCTCATCAGCCGGGAATAGGCACGCATGGGCAGGATGCCGCCATCGAAGCCGTCGATAGCCGGCGCGCGGGTGATCATCGACAGATTGGGCGAAAGAACCTCCTTGTTTTTCACGGCCACGACATAGTCGTAGATCATCTCCGCGGGCAACTGGTCGGCATAGATCGACTCGATCTCGGCCGTGTCGCCGGGATCAAAAAATATCTCCGACAGGCTGAGGAAGCGGTCGGACGGGGTCGGGCAGGGTTCATCGGGAATAACGCAAGTGCCCAGCGCGATGAGGCGAGCCTGCGGCGGCCGCAGGTCAAACCAGGCCTCCGGTGTGGTCAATTGGTTATAGGGCAGCCCCCGCGAGCCTAGCCACAAGACGGCCGCGCCCAGAAGAAGCAACTCGACCGTCGCCGGCCGCGCGCGCTCCAGCGGGGCGTTGAGGATCACGCTCAGGAACAAGGCAACCAGCACAAACTCAATCGCCCAACCGAGGAGGGCTATCGTCGCGGGTCGCTCAAAGGGGGCTTCCGCGCCGACCGGGACGACGGCCGCCAGCCATCCGGCGGCATACCCCCAAGCTACCAGTAACCCAAACCCCACCCCCGCGGCGACCAGCGGCCGAATCAGTTCCTGCCGCACGGCCGGGTCCCCGCTCGGTCGGTCGCTATCCACATACCACCGCAACCGCTGCCAACCATACCCGGCCAGCAAGGCGACCCCGAGCGTGGCCGGCGCCAGCCAGCGCGCGGGAGCGCGAAACAGATCGAAGCCGGGCAGACGGCCGAGCAGGTAGTAGATCGGGGTAAATCGCCCTAACGCCAGGAGCAGACCGAAGACAACCAGCGCCAGCCACGGCCGCACCGCCGGGTTGCGCCGCCAATTCCACGCCCCCACGACGGCCAGCGCCAACGCCGTCAGTGGCAGGAAGGCCACGTATTCGGTAAAAAGCGGCGAGCCATAGCCCGGCAGCAGGGCGCGCGTCAGGTGCAGCGGATTCCAGGAGAAGGACAGGACTTCATTAAGAGGCAGGCCGCCCTGACGACTGGAGAGGCCGGTTAATTCCAGGGTCGGCAACAATTGAACGGCGGCCAGCATCGCCGCCAGCCCCACCGCGAGGGGCAAAATCGCGCCAAGCCACAACAGGCGACGGGATCGCTCCGCCCCCATGCTCGGCAGTTCCTGGATGACCCACACCGCCAGCCAGAGGGCGACGGCGACCCCGCTGATGAACACGGTTTGAGTGTGCCCGGCCAACAGTTGCAAGGCGAACAGCGCCCCAACCGCCAATGCAGCGGAAGCGGCCGAACGCCATGACGACGACACCCCGGCAGGCGCAACCAGAGGCGACAACGCCACGAAAAACCACGGCAGCCAGGCCAGCCCCTGAAGCTGATTGATATGTTCGACCTGGGCCGTCAGGTAGCCGCCAAGAGCGAAGAGCGCGGCGGCCACCAGCGCAGCCGTGCGACCGAAGCCTAGCGTTCTCCGCCCAGCCCAATAGGCTCCACCGCCGGCGATAGCCAGATGGAGCAGGATCGAGGCGCCGACAGCATAGGGCGTCCGTAGCAGCAGCCATACCGGCCAGTTGAGGGGGTAGAAGAAGCCCACCTGACTGTTGGCCAGAAACGGCGCGCCCATGAAGATGTCGGGGTTCCAAAGGGGGAGTCGGCCGCCACGCAGGGCATCGGCCGCCGCTTGCCAATAAGGGTAGAAATACAGGAAGGTATCGCCGCGGGCCAGGATGAGATTGCTGAAGGCCATCTTGTTGAAAAACAACAGGATCAGAGCGATCAGCAATAGCGGCGCCCACACTCCGTAGCGTGCCCGCCCACGGCTAGTCACCCGTGCCCTCCGGTATGATGCGATACAGGTTCATGTCCGGTGCGTCGACCTGAGCGTCAAGCAATTCAAGACGGTATCCATTCTCCGACAGGCGGCGGATGATCGGCCGGGCAACGGCCGACGACGGCAGGGCGATGTAGCGCGGCGGCCCCTGCCCGGCAAACACGTCCAGATCGGCCAGGAGCGCGTCGGCATGAGGGAACCAGCTCACATAGACACGGCCGTCGAACAGTTGGTAGCGCCAATGCCAACTGTACCAATGATCATACAGGACAGTGCCGTACGGGGCATCTTTCAGCAGCAGAGCCGTGGTCGCCGCGCCGCCGTCGGCATCGGGCCGGCCGCCGATGGGCAACTGCCCGGCGCGAGCGGCGAGGGTGACCGGCAGTTGGGCGAGAACGAGGACGACCAGCGCAGCAGCCAGCGTCACCCGCAGCGGCCGCTTTCGCCTGGCGGCTCTCCATAATGACGACGCACATCCAGCGATCAGGATCGCCATCAGAGGGAAGACGGGCAGGAGGTAGCGATCCCAGACCGGGACGGCCCACAGCCAGTGCAACAGCAGATAGGCGAGGACAAAGAGGGCCAGCATAAAACCGGCCGGCCGGAAGGACGGGTTTGTAACCCGCGTTTGATTTACGATCCGGCCAGCATATATCCCGCCCACCCCAAGCGCCACGGCCGCGCCAACCGCCATCGGGCGGCCCAGGGCCGTCAGCCACAATCGGGCATGGTCGGCAAGCCGGGGCAGCAACTCCCACGAGCGAACGAGACGCACTCCGCCGATATTGGCCCATTGCAAGGCGACCGGCTCCCCAACCATTGGCCGAGCCATCTGCCAAAGGACCAGGACCGCGACGACCACCAGCAACCCTGTGGCGACGCGGGCAAAATAGTTGGCATCGCCCCCGGCAAGCCAAACGATCCCGATCAGCAGCGGAGCAAAAAGGAGAGCCTGGTACTTGGTCGCCAGAGCCAGGCCAAACAAAAGCCCGACCCCTAAAGCTCCATTCCGAAGAGGCGGATTAATACCCCGCTCTCCCTCGGAGCTTGCAAGCTGTCCTTCGATCCGACAGGCGCCATAGAGCGCGGCCAGCAGCCAGAAGGTCAACAAGGGGTCGCTAAAGGCCGTGGAGCTGAACTGCACGGCCAGCGGCGCGACGGCCACCAGCAGGGCGGCCGACACGGCGACAAGCAAATCGCCGGTCAGGCTACGCGCGAGTTGCGCGGTCAGGGGGATGGTCAGGAGAGAGGCGATTAGCGACGGCGTCCTGGCCGCCCATTCCACCGGGCCGAACAAGGGGTAGAAGAGGGCCTGGAGATAAAACAGGAGCGGTGGCTTGTCAACCGCCTGGGTCAGCAGAAGAGGATCCCGCCAGACGGCGATCAGCCTGGCCCACCCGGCGAATAACGCTTCATCGGCGTGAAACGTATTGGCGAACAGACCGTGGAAACGAAGCGAGGCTCCCAGCAGGCAAATAACCAACAGCCAGATTCGCCAGGGTCGGGACATAACAGTGAACCGCAACCGGCGGCCACCCGCGCGTCGGTGACGCTCAATCGACAAACCGGTACTTCAGCAGGTAATAGAGCGCCTTGGGCCCCTCGCGCCAGGGATTCAGTTTCTTGCCCTCGTCGAATTCACGGCCGTTGTAGGAAATGGGCACTTCATAGATGCGATGCCCGCGCTTCAGCACCTTCGAGGTGATCTCCGGCTCGAATTCGAAGCCTTTGGAGCGCAGGGGAATATCGCGCACCACGTCGGCCCGAAAGACCTTGTAGCAGGTCTCCATATCGGTCAGAATCGTGTTGTAGGTGATATTGGTGATGAACGTCAGCAGCTTGTTGCCAATCATGTGCCAGAAGAACATCGTCTTGGTTGGGCCGCCGCGAAAGCGCGAACCATAGACGACGGCCGCTCGCCCTTCGACAATTGGCCGCAGCAGAGCGGGATAATCGCGGGGATCATATTCCAGATCGGCATCCTGAATCAGGAAGATGTCGCCCGTCGCGTTGGCAAAACCGGTGCGCACGGCCGCGCCCTTGCCCATGTTTTTCTCGTGCAGGATGACCCGAATCGAATCGCTGAGCGCCTCAATACCCGGATACAAATCCCGGGTGCCGTCGGTTGAGCCATCATCGACGATGACGATTTCATCCGCCTCGTTAACAGCCAAAACCGCCTTGACGGCGGGTTCAACGGTTGAAAACTCATTATAGACCGGGATGATGACTGAAACTTTCACGTATGGTTTTAGCTCCAATGGGCATGGCGTCCATCAAAGATGGCAGCGTTCCTCGCCCCAAATTTGACCCATCCAGCCCGGCTGCCGCTTTTCGCCCGCGGCCGAGCAACCCGGAAATTATAACACCGGGTTGAGCCTGTTCCAACCGACGGCAAACCGGCGCTGACCCTTCTCCTTTTATTCGCTATAATCGACTTATTGTGCGTGAATCGCAATCAACCCGGCAGAGAAAATAATTATATGGAACCACCGATCAAAAACCTGATTCTCGACATGGACGGCGTGTTGTGGCGCGGAATGACCCCCATGCCCGGCCTTGTCGATTTTTTCAATGCCCTCGATACGGCCGGGATCGGCTTTGTGCTGGCCACCAACAACGCCACCAAAACGGCGGTCATGTACTCCGAGAAGCTGAGTCGCTTCGGCGTCACCGTGCCCCCGGCACAAATATTGACCTCGGCCGAGGCCACCGCCGCCTATCTGGCCGAGCAATACGAACCCGGCGCGTCGATGTACGTCGTCGGGGCGCAGGGCCTGCATGACGCCATGCTCGATCAAGGCTTTCAGATCGTCACGCCGATCGATGCACGCGCCGGAATCAAGACCGCGGCCGTCGTCGCCGGCATGTCGTCCAATGTCACCTATGAAGATCTGGCGATGGCCTCCCTTTTGGTCAGTCGAGGCGTGCCCTTCTTCGGCACCAACCCCGATGTCTCCTTCCCCACCGAGATCGGTCCCCTGCCGGGCGCGGGCGCTTTTCTGGCGGTCATCACCACCGCCACCGGCGTCGAGCCGACGATCATCGGCAAACCGGGGCCTATATTGTTTCACGAGGCGGTAAAGCGATTAGGCGGGGATGCGGCCGGGGTCGTCATGGTTGGCGACCGGCTATCGACCGATATCTACGGGGCCAAAGCGGCCGGCCTGCGGGCCATCCTCCTGCTCTCGGGTATATCGACCCGCGAAGAAGCCGAGGCGGGGTCGGTGCAGCCCGACTATATCTTCGCCGACATCACCGAACTGGCGTCCTTCCTGACACGAGAGGCAGTCGTTGCCAAAGCCTGAGACCCAAATCCATCTTTACGACCTGGAGGCCGACGAACTTTCCTCGCTTCTGTCCCAGTGGGGCCAGCCGGCTTTTCGCGCCCGGCAGGTGTGGGAGTGGCTCTATCGTCACTACGCGGCCGACTTCGGGAGCATGACCAATTTACCCGGCCCGCTGCGCGAGCGTCTGGCGGCCGAGACAACGCTGTCGATCGGCGAGATCGCTCTGGCCCAACATTCGGCCGACGGCCGGACGAAGAAGGTGCTGTTCCGGCTGCCGGACGGCCAGTTCATCGAAACCGTGTTGATGCGCTACGAAAAGCGCCGGACTCTCTGCATCAGCACGCAGGCGGGCTGTGCGATGGGCTGTGTCTTTTGCGCCACCGGGCAGATGGGCTTCATGCGCAATCTGACTGTGGCAGAGATCGTCGGCCAGGTCATCTATTTCGCGCGCGAGCTGGCGGCCGAGAGCGACAGCGACGCGACCCACCCGGTCACCAACATCGTCATGATGGGCATGGGCGAGCCGCTGCACAACTATAACCACACCCTGGCCGCCCTCGACCGGCTGACCGACCCGACCGGTTTCAACCTGGGGGCACGCAAGATCACCATCTCGACCGTGGGTCTGGTTCCGGCCATCCGGCGATACGCCGATGAGCAACGCCAGACGCCATTGGCGGTCTCCCTACACGCGGCCACGGACGAGGAACGCAGTCGCCTCATGCCGGTGAATCGCCGCTGGCCCATCGCCGACCTGATGGACGCCTGCCGCTATTACGTCGAAAAGACGGGCCGGCGCATGACCTTTGAATGGGCGTTGATCGCCAACGAAAACGACACCGAAGAACAGGCGCACAAATTGGGGGACCTGCTGCGGGGAATGCTTGGCCACGTCAATCTGATCCCGCTCAACCCGACCGCCGGCTACGGCGGCAAGCCGTCCTCTCCCGAGCAGGTCGCCCGGTTCCAGGAGGTCCTGTCATCGTATGGTGTGACCAGCACGGTGCGGGTGCGGCGGGGGATCGATATTCAGGCGGGGTGTGGGCAGCTACGGGACAGACACCTCAACGACGCCGGGCGAGCCGCCTAGCATCCACCCACGTACCAGCACGGGTCATCCTGCGCGCCATTGATTCGCACCTCGAAGTGGAGATGCGGCCCCGATGAGTTGCCGGTATTGCCCGTGCGGCCGATGACGTTGCCCTGATACACGATCTGGCCCGGAACCACGTTGATGCCGCTCAGGTGGGCGTAGAACGTCTCATAGCCGTTGCCGTGATTGACCACGATCAGGTTGCCGTAGCCGTAGATATTCCACCCGGCAAAGGTCACCGTGCCCGTGTCGGAGGCGACGACGGCCGTGCCTTCGCCCAAAGCGATGTCGATGCCCGGATGCCCATACCAGAAATACTGGGTGAAGTTGCGCGAATTGACGGGATAGATGAACGTACCCGTGCCGACGATGAGCGGAGCCACGCCGCCCGAGGAACTCCCGCGAACGGACGCCAACGTCGGCGGCGTCCAGACGAAGACTTCGCGCACCGCGCCGGGAACCAGGATCTGCGTCTCGGGATAGAGCCGATAGGGGAATGCCAGGTTATTAGGCGCATAGCCGACGATGGTGTCAACCGGCACCCCATATTGGGCGGCGATGCTGTCCAATGTCTCGCCGGGTTGAACATCATGCAGCACACCATCGATGGGCAGGATGACGAGATCGATGCCGGTTTGCAGGAGGCTCGACTCCTGGCTCAGGAGCGGGTTGCCACCCAGCAGGGTCGTCGCCTGGATGCCGAATTTGTCGGCGATCCCGTTGGGGGTGTCACCGCGCACGACGCGATAGACGACGAAATCGTGCTCCGGTTTATGGCCGACGAAGGTCAGGGGGACCGAAGCGGGCGCCAGAGCCACATCGACGATGACGGGGGCCTGCGCAGCCTGCTGAGGCGCATCTGCGGGCGCGCCCAAAGGGGCCGTCTCGCCCTCCGTGGACGCAGCGGCCGCCAAGGCCGGAGCCGCGGGCGACTTCGCCCCGCTATCGGTGGCGGCGGCTTGTTTCGCCACCCCGAACTGCCATCCCAGGACGATCAATCCCACGATGACAATCAGCACAACGTACCCGGCCAGGTGCGGTCGGGCGTTGCGGGAGGGAACCGGTTTCTCTTCTTGCATACCGAGAGTGGATGCTACCTCGGGGATTGAGGAATCGCAATGGCCCGCCGGTGAATCCGGTCGGCTTCTCTAGAATCGCTTATACAAAAAAGTCTACAGATTTCACACATTTTCAGGGATACATCCATGAAAAGGCGTGTCATCTGTAGACAATTTCGCTATTGGTTGGGGGCAGGTCGGCGTACCCGCCCACCCTCAGAGACGCGAGCGTATTAGCCCATGTCCTTGGTCAGCGTTTCCAGGAACTCGTAATTCGTCTTGGTGGCGCGCAAACGCTGCATGACGGCCGCGGTGGCGCTGCTGATGTCGTAGCCGGGCGTGTCCATCAGATGGCCCAACATGCGACGCATGGTGTAGACGCGCTGCAACTCGTCGGCCGACATGAGCAGTTCTTCGCGCCGGGTGCTCGACCGTTCGATGTCGAAAGCGGGGAAGATGCGGCGTTCCTGCAGGCGGCGGCTGAGCATAAGCTCCATGTTGCCGGTGCCCTTGAACTCCTCATAGATGACGTCATCCATCCGGCTGCCCGTGTCAACCAGCGTCGTGGCGATGATCGTCAGGCTGCCGCCAAATTCCAGATTTCGCGCTGTGCCGAAGAATCGCTTGGGGGGATAGAGCGCGCCGGGATCGAGACCACCGGAAAGCGTGCGGCCACTCGGCGGCACCGTCAGGTTATAGGCCCGGGCCAGTCGGGTGATGGAATCAAGCAGGATCACGACATCGCGGCCGGATTCAACCAGTCGTTTGGCACGCTCCAGGGCCATCTCGGCCACGCGGCAGTGATTCTTCACCGGCTCGTCGAACGTTGAGCTGACGACCTCGCCCTGCGTCGAGCGTTCCATGTCGGTTACTTCTTCCGGGCGCTCGCCGATGAGAACGACCATAAGGTGAATCTCGGGGTAGTTCTCCGAGATACCGTTGGCGATCTCCTTGAGAACCGTCGTCTTGCCGGCCTTGGGCGGCGATACGATGAGGCCACGCTGGCCACGGCCGATCGGCGTGATGAGGTCGATCAGGCGGGTGGACAGGATGTGAGACTTCGTCTCCAGCTTGAGCTTCTGGTCGGGGAAGATCGGCGTCAGGGATTCATAGCGCACCCGATTCTTGAGGTATTCCGGGCTCATCCCGTTGACCGCTTCCACCCGAAGCAGGCTATAGTATTTCTCGTTGTCCTTGGGCACGCGCACCTGGCCATAGACCATGTCGCCGGTCTTCAGCCCAATGCGGCGGATCTGCGAATTGGAGACGTAGATGTCGTCCTTGCTGGGCAGATACGACCCCGACCGGAGAAAGCCCATTGTCTGCTTGTCGTCTTCAACGATCTCAAGGACGCCGCCGCGGAAATGAAACCCGCCCGATTCGGCGTCGGCCTGCATAATTCGGAAGACGAGGTCCTGCTTCTTCATCGTGGTGTACCCGGGGATCTTCATATCCCGGCCGATGTCGCGCAGTTCACTTAATTTCTTGCTTTCTAAATCACCGATGTCCATACATTTCTTCTCTTTGGCAACGATTGCATATGATGATACGCAAGGATGCCATTTCTTCTCTTCAATTGGGAATACAGCTTGTGAAAAATGGCTTGCCCATGCTCATGCCCACGCCCATCCGGATTATGCGGGCTAATCCCTGTTTATGTAAACAAAAACAACTTCCACTGACATAAATCGTCAGAGGGTTATACAAATAATGATAAGCAGGGGGTTCAAGTCAAGCGGATTGATAGTAAATCGCTATTCAGTTTATATCGATTGAGGGAGAAACCCCCACAACGCGATTAATATTCGGCGGGACGAGCAAAGTATAGCATGTCACTCCCATCCGGTCAACAGGCCGCCAAGCCCCCGGCCCGCCAATACATCGGCCGCGAGGCCGGTGGGGCCATGATAACAACGGCGGCACCGTTGAATCAGGAATGCTCGAGCGTTCCCTCATCCTCTTGACGCATAAACCCCTCCAATCGTTCCACCAACTGACGATTGCCGATGAACAACGGCGTCCTCTGGTGCAGGTTGGTGGGAACGATATCGAGAATAGGCCGGCGGCCGTTGGAGGCATAGCCACCCGCCTTGTCGATCAGGAAAGCCAACGGCCCGGCCTCATACAGCAGTCGCAGCTTGCCCTCATCGCGCCGGGTCTCGGCCGGATAGCAGAATATGCCGCCGCGCAACAGGTTGCGATGGAAATCGGCCACCAGCGAGCCGATGTAGCGCGCCGATAGTTTGGGCGAATCTTCGTCCTTCCCCTCCAGCCAGTCCAGGAATCTCTTGGCCCCCGGCGACCATCGGCTGTAATAGGAGGAGTTGACGCTGAAATAGGCGGCGGGTTCGGGCAGGCGCATATTGGGGTGCGACAGAATAAACTCGCCATATTCCGGATTGAGCGTGAAGCCATGCACCCCGTTGCCGGTGCTATAGACCAGCATGGTGCTCGACCCATAGAGAACATAGCCGGCAGCAATCAGGGCCGACGGCGGCTGAAGGGCATCTTCAACGCGGCCGCGCAGTTGCCGGTCAAGACAATGGTAGATGCCGAAAATGGTGCCGACGCTGACGTTGACGTCGATATTTGAAGACCCATCCAACGGGTCAAATACCAGAATATAATCCCCTTTGGAAAATCGAGCCGGGATGTAGATGGGGTCGTCCTGCTCTTCCGAGACCATCAGGCACAGGCGGCCGGTGTGGTCGCACAGCTTCCTGACGATCTCATGGGCGAATACGTCCAGCTTTTGTTGGGACTCGCCCTGGACGTTGGTCGATCCCGCATCTCCCAGGATATCAACCAGGCCGGCCCGATTGGTCTTGGAGGCGATGATCTTGGCCGCCAGCGCTATATCATACAGCAGCATGGTCAGCTCCCCCGACGCATATTCGGGCTGGTTATCGAGAATAAAGCGCTCAATCGTCGTCACGGTCGTCACGGCAATACTCCTTCGTGCTTATTCGGTTATGTGGGAAATATCCAGGTTGCCGGCACAGACCATGCATCCGCTCCGGCCAATCATCGAATCTATGACAGATGTGGGCCAAGGAAAATGACCAGATAATAAACGATAGCCATCGCCCAGATTAAGGAATCGGAGCGATCCAGCGCGCCGCCGTGGCCGGGAAATATTTTGCCCGAATCTTTCAGTCCCGCCTCGCGTTTCAGCATCGATATGCTGAGATCGCCAAACAGACCGAATATACTCACCAGCAACCCGGCGATCGTCGCCAGGACAAGGGATAACTCCAGGAAGTAGGCGGTGGCTATCGTCACCGCCGTGCCGATGATGATGCCGCCGACATAGCCTTCGACCGTCTTCTTGGGGCTTAGGCGAGGCGCGAGCAAGTGGCGGCCCAATACCTTGCCGGTCAACCAACTGCCGACGGCATAGGCGCTCATATCGGCCGACCAGATGCTCATCAAAGCCAGGACTGTCCAACGCCATCCATCTTCGGGCAGGCCACGCAGCAGGAAGAAATGACTGCCGACCCATCCCAATAACATGATGCCGGCCACCAATGCAAACCAGTTAAGAGCAGCATCGAGGGTAATCCCTCGCTCAAAAAGTGTCAAACAATAGATGAGACCGATGAACAGGCTGAGGAAAAGCGTCACGCCCGTCAGATTGAGCGCCGGCTGCCAGGCGCCAAGGAGCAACAGAGCGATCGCCGGGAGGAGCAGCCACGCCGGCACCTTGTGGTCCAGCACGCGCATCATGTTGGCATATTCCATGCCGGCCGTGAGCATCAACAATGCGATTGGGATGAAGAAATACCACCCGCCGAAGTAGGCAGCCACCAACACGATGGGGCCGACGGTCAGGGTGACGAGTAATCGTTGGAGAAGCATAATTAAGCAGCCGTCACGATGCTTCGTCTACCCGCCCAAAGCGACGGTCTCGTGCGTTATAGGCGACGATCGCCTCATAGAGGTCCCGGCGGCCGAAGTCGGGCCACAGCGCGGGCGTGGGATAATATTCTGAATAGGCCGCCTGCCAGATGAGAAAGTTGCTGATGCGCAGCTCCCCACTCGTGCGAATCACCAGATCGGGATCGGGCAGTCCCCGCGTGAACAGATAGGAGCTAAACAGATCCTCCGTCAGGTCCTCCGGCTTAATCCCGTCAGCCAGCATTTGCTGGACGGCATGGATGATCTCGGCGCGGCCGCCATAATTAAAGGCCACATTGAGGATCAGCCGGTCGTTATCGCGCGTCAATTCCAGCGCGCGGCGTACTTTTTCCTGCAGTCTGGGGTCAACACCGGTCAGATCGCCAAGATGGTGGACGCAGACGCCGTTGGCATTTAGTTCGTCCGTCTCCTGGTCGAGCACGCGGGCGAAGATCCGCATGAGCGCCTGGACCTCGGTCTTGGGTCGCCCCCAGTTTTCGGTCGAAAAGGCGTAGATCGTCAGAACCTTGATATTAAAGTCAACGCAGGCACGGATGATGCGACGAAGGTTATCAGCCCCGGCCTGATGGCCGGCTTGCCGCGGCAGGCCCCGCTTTCGCGCCCAGCGGCCGTTGCCGTCCATGATGATCGCGACGTGGGCCGGCACGTCCAGTGAAGACAGGTCGAACGTCTCTTCGGGGCGTCGCGCCATACTCAGACTTCCATGATCTCGGCCTCTTTGGCGCGGCCGATATCGTCTATTTGACCGATGAAGGAATCGGTGATCTCCTGCAATTGCTTTTCACCACGGGTGAACTCGTCCTCGGAAACCATCTTTTCGTCCTTGAGTTCCTTCAAATCGTGGTTCAAATCGCGCCGCACATTGCGCACGGCCACTTTGGCTTCCTCCACCCGGCGGCCGACGATGCGCGACAGATCGCGCCGCCGCTCTTCCGTCAGTCGGGGGATGTTAAGGCGAATGACCTGGCCGTCATTATTGGGCATGATCCCCAATTCCGATTTCATGATGGCCTTTTCGATGGCCGACATGGCGTTGCGGTCATAGGGGCGAATGGCCAGTTGTTGTGGTTCAGGCACGGAGATGACCGCCATCTGAACCAACTGCATCTCGACCCCATAGAGGTCGACCTTCAGGTTTTCGACAAGTTTGGTAGAGGCTCGTCCGGTGCGGAATGCGGCCAGGTCGGACTCCAACGAGGTGACTGCGCCGTTCATCCGGGCCTTGGCCTCTCGCATCACATCGGCAATCATTGGATCCTCCTCATTGAAATGGATACTTCATCGGGATTTTCACCCAATAAAGCAAAAGGTACAAGCGAAAGCGAAAATCAGGCTGAAATCAGCGTGCCGACTTGCTCGCCAAGGACGAGACGTTTGACACTGTCTTTCTGCCAGAAGTTGAGCACCACGATCGGCATATTGTTTTCCATGCACAGGGAGACGGCCGTCGTGTCGAGCACGCGCAAGCGCATGCTCAGGAACTCCAGATAAGAGATGTGCTCGAATGGATTGGCATCGGGGTTTTTCATGGGGTCATCGTCGTAGATCGCGTCGACCTTCGTGGCCTTGATCATGACCTCGGCGTTCAACTCCATCGCCCGCAGCGCTCCGGCCGAATCGGTGGTGAAGTACGGGTTGCCCGTTCCACCGGCGATGATGACCACGCGCCCCTTGTCCATGTGGCGAATGGCTCGCAGCCGGATATATGGCTCGGCGATCGTCCGCATTTCGAAGGCGGTTTGCACCCGCGTGACAACCCCGGCGCGCTCCAGCACATCCTTGAGGGCCAGCGCGTTCATCACCGTGGCCACCATGCCGATATGATCGGCCGTCGAGCGCTCCATGCCGGCTTGCGTGCCGACTGAGCCGCGCCACAGATTCCCCGCCCCAATCACCAGCGCGACCTGGACGCCCAGGTCGTGAACATCTTTCACCACCTGGGCGACCTCGGCCGCGCGGTTGGGGTCAATTCCAAAACCACCCTGGCCGGCCAGGGCTTCACCGCCCATCTTCAGAAGAATACGTTTGTATTGAACATCAGGCATAACAGACAATTGTTCCTTACTGCTTTTCACACTTTCTCTGAATCAGGCGCGGTTGGCTCCCCCGCTCAAACCCGACTAGTCTTCCAGCGATTCGCCCAGTTCGTAGCGGGCAAAACGACGGACGACGATGTTCTCGCCGGTGATGCGAATGGCATCGGTCAGCATATCCTTGATCTTGACGCTCTCATCCTTGATGAAGGGCTGCTCCATCAGACAGAACTCCTCATAGAACTTGGACATACGACCGGTCACGATCTTGTCGACGATCGCCTCCGGCTTGCCCTCGGCCAAAGCCTGGGACTTCAGCACAGCCAACTCGCGCTCCAGTTCCGCGGCGGGGACCTCGTCTTTAGTCAGGTAACGCGGCGAAGAGGCGGCGATGTGCAGCGCCAAATCGTGAGCCAGCTCGCGGAAATGGTCGTTGCGAGCCACAAAGTCAGTCTCGCAATTCAACTCCAGCATCACGCCGACGCGATTGCCGGGGTGGGCATATAATTCGATGATGCCCTCATTGGCCGACCGATCGGCACGCTTGGCGGCGCGGGCCGCGCCCTTCTCGCGAAGCATGTCGACCGCCTTGTCGAAATCCCCGTTGTGTTGCTCGAGCGCCTTCTTGGCCTCGAGGACGCCCGCGCCGGTGGCCGCGCGCAGCTCCTTAACCATCTCGGTTGTAATTGCCATGTCGGTAAAATCTCCCTAACCCTTACTCGGACTCTTCGTCCCTGATTTTTTCTTCAACTTCCGAAATAACCTCTGCCACTTCTTCATCCAGATCCGCCGCATCTTCCTCGGAAGCCGCGGCCGAAGTCGATTCACGAAGCTTCGCCAGCGTGGACGCCCCAAGCAATAATTCGTCCTCAGCGTCCTCCATCCCGTCAAAGCTTTCGTAGCGGTAGCGGTTGAAGTCGGTTACTTCTTCGTCAAGCGTTTCCTTGCGCGAAGCCATGCCTTCGAGCGCGGCGTCGGCCATCTTGCCCACGATGAGCTTGATGGCGCGGATCGCGTCGTCGTTGGACGGGATCACGTAATCGATGGCGTCGGGATCGCTGTTGGTGTCGACCACGCCGATCACCGGAATCTTGAGCGTGTTCGCCTCGCGGATGGCCGTCTCTTCGTGGCTGACGTCGATGACAAACATCATGGCGGGCAGATCGCGCAGATCACGAATACCGCCCAATCGCAGGTTGAGCTTTTCGATCTCGCGCTCAATGCGCAGGCGTTCCGTCTTCTTCAGCAGGTCAAACTCGCCGGCATCGCGGCGGGTTTCCAGTTCGCGCAGGTAATTGATGCGCTGGCGAATGGTGCGCCAGTTCGTCAGCGTGCCGCCGAGCCAGCGATCGTTCACGTAGGGCTGGGAAGCGCGGGACGCCTCGCGGGCGACGGTCTCCTGTGCCTGGCGCTTGGTGCCCACGAAGAGCACGTCGCCGCCGGCGGCAACGGTGTCGCGAATCGCGTTATAGGCATCTTCAATCAGGACGATCGTCTGTTGCAGATCGAGGATATGGATGCCGTTGCGCTCGGTGAAAATATACGGCTTCATCTTCGGGTTCCAGCGACGGGTTCGATGTCCGAAGTGCACGCCTGTTTCCAGAAGCGCTTTCATTGAAACGATGGCCATGAGGTTATTCTCCTTTACTTGTTTTATTCTTCCACGCCCTTCATCCTGAACCGGAACTTGCATGGCCGGGGCAGGCAACAACTCTCCTGGGGCGATCTCCATTGGCGGAGACTCCGGAGGGTTGCAGCTCACCCGTGCAAGCACAACCGCTTCAGTCCAGGCGTGTGTGAACTTTTAAATTTGCCTTTGCTAACCGGGGAAGGGCAGCGAGGGCAGAAAACCGATGTGATTATATAGAAATCGGGGAAATAAGCAAGGCGCGGTTGGCCTTGTGGACGAGGGCGCCGACCATATCCAAAGCCATTATTTTTTGCTATAATGCATCGCGTCACAAACAGATGACCCTGGCGATTCTCCCCGCCCTGACCAGTTGTGAGGAAGTTCAATATGTCCAGACTATTAAGTCCCAGGCTATGGTATCTGATCGGGATCGGCGCGGCCGCGCCGGGCTTCGATGGCGCGCGACGGCTGGCCAAAACCAACATGCGGACATTTGCCTTAAGATAGGTAAACAGATACTATGCTGCCGAAATTTTCACAGGAGTAATATAGAAAGCGATGTTCGAAGTCAATGGCGTCTATCGAAATCGCATAGGTGAATACACTGTGCTGGCCGTCGACGGCCGGCGCATGACCGTGCGCTACAATGACGGCTCAGAAGCCGAATTAAACATCAACATCCAGGCTCGAATCTGGGAAAACATCGTGGCCGAGCAAGAGGCGCGTGCCGCCAGCAGTCGGCACATGCGCCAATCCAACAAGGACACGACCCATTACATCAAGGCCGTAAGCATCCCGCCCGGCGAGGAGCTGGCCTTCCCGGGCTGGCAGGAGCGCGTGGTCATGGTGCCGTCGCCTGAGCTGGCCCAGCGCATGAAGCCCGGCGACCGCTTCATCTACTATGCCATCGAAGCCCAGACCTTCTTCGCCGTCGTCACCATCACCGGCGAGATGTCCGAGGCCGACCCGAAGCAACATACCTACACCACCGATCTGGAAAAGGCCGCCTTCTTCCCCACCGACGTCGACGCGGCCGCGCCCGATCTGAGCCACGGCGTCAGCGTTGATTCCATCGACCTGGAGAGCTACCCGGACTTCGGCAAGCTCCATATCGAATCCGAGACTTTCTTCCGCATCAGCGAAGACGACTTTGAGCTGTTGGCCGAGGCCCTGACGGAGATCACCGAGGACGAGGAAGAGGATGTCGAAGAGTACGAAGAATACGAAGAGGACGAAGTCGAATAAGATCATGGCTCAGTACGTGCTGGTCAGCATCGCCTGGCCCTACGCCAACTCGGATATCCACCAGGGAAACGTCACCGGCTCCCATCTGCCGGGCGACGTCTTTGCCCGCTACCATCGTCTGCGCGGCAACCATGTCGTGATGGTCTCCGGCTCCGATAGCCACGGCACGCCGGTGACGGTCAAGGCCGAGGAGATGGGGCTGAGCACCCTGGAAGTGTATGAGCACTTTCATAGCCGCTTCCTGACGTTGTTCCGGCGATTGGGCATCAGCTACGATCTCTACACGAGCACCCACACCGAGAACCACTTCCGGGTGTCGCAGGATATGTTCAGCCAACTGCTGAAGAATAATTATCTCTATCGCAAGGTGACGCCCCAGATGTACTCGCCGGAGGCCGGCAAATTCCTGCCCGACCGCTACGTGGAAGGAACATGCCCCAACTGCGGCTTTACCGGCGCGCGCGGCGATCAATGCGACAACTGCAATACGCTCTTCGAGAGCGCGGCCCAGCTCATCAACCCGCGCAGCAAGCGGGATAACAGTTCGCTGGTCCTGCGCGACACCGAGCATTTCTTCCTCGATCTGCCGGCCATTGCCGAGGATTCCCTGTCGGCATGGATTCATGACGACAAGGAGCAGTGGCGGCCGCAGGTCATCAACTTCGCCCGAAATTTCATCGACCAGGGGTTGATCGGCCGCGCCGTCACCCGCGACATGGATTGGGGCATCCCTGTGCCGGTCGAGGACGGCTTCGAGGGCAAGGTGCTCTACGTCTGGTTCGAGGCGGTCATCGGCTACCTGTCGGCCACTATCGAATGGGCTAACAACCGGGGCGAACCGGAGGCCTGGCGCAACTGGTGGGACAACGCCGGGGCGCGCACGATGTACTTCATCGGCAAGGACAACGTGCCCTTCCACACCGTGTTCTGGCCGGCGCAGCTTCTGGGGTCGCGCGGTCTCTATAGCGACGACCCGCAAGCCTTGCTTAATCTGCCCGACGATGTGCCCGCCAACGAGTTCATGAACATGGAGGGCCGGAAGATTAGCGGCAGCCGTAATTGGGGCGTCTGGATGCTCGACGCGCTTGACCGCTACGATCCCGACCCGCTGCGCTACTACCTGACCACCAACATGCCGGAGACGCGCGACAGCGACTGGAGTTGGGCCGGGTTCATCGAGCGCAACAACAACGAACTGGTGGCCAATTGGGGCAACCTGGTGAACCGGGTGCTGAACATGACCCAGCGCTACTTCGGCGGGGTCGTGCAGGAGCCGGGCGAATTGACCGCGGCCGATGCGGCCCTGCTGGCCGCCGTCGCCGAGGGCTTCGATAGCGTAGGCGAACTCTACGACGCCTGCAAGTTCCGCGCCGCGGTGCAGGAAGTGCTGCGCCTCTCTACGCTGGTCAACCAGTATCTGGAAGAGGCCAGCCCGTGGACCGTCTTCAAGACCGACCCAACGGCCGCCGGTCGCGCGCTCTACGTCGCCCTGCAGGCCATCGGCAGCCTGCGGATCCTGTGGGCGCCCGTGTTGCCTTTCACCTCCCAGGCGCTTCACGAGATGCTCGGCGAGCCGGGGACGATCTTCGGCGAACAGACCATCCGGCAAT
>CAZZJN010000002.1:43360-50027 GCA_964654505.1 uncultured Ardenticatenaceae bacterium
CACGAGATGCTCGGCGAGCCGGGGACGATCTTCGGCGAACAGACCATCCGGCAATACGACGAGATGACGCGCAGCCACCTGGGATTGACCTACGACGGGGCGAATGCCGTCGGCCGCTGGGAGCCAACGACGATCCCCGCCGGGCGAGCATTGCCCAAGCCGCAACCGCTCTTCAAGAAACTGGAGCCGGAACTGGTTGAGGCAGAGCTGGCGCGCCTCGGCCCCAAGCCGGATATCCAATAGCGACTATTATGACCGACAACAAAGTAATCTATTCCATGGTGGGCGTGGGCAAGATCATCCCGCCCAACCGTACCATCCTGCGCGACATCTACCTGTCCTACTTCTACGGCGCGAAGATCGGCGTGCTGGGCCTCAACGGCTCCGGCAAGAGCACGCTGCTCAAGATCATGGCCGGCGTCGACACGGATCACCTCGGCGAGACGATCCTCTCTCCCGGCTACACCATCGGCTATCTGGAGCAGGAACCGCTCGTGGACGAATCGCGCACCGTGCGCGAGGTCGTCGAGGAGGGCGTGCAGGAGATCGTCGATGCCCTGCGCGAATTCGACGAGATCAACGCCCGCTTCGGCGAGGACCTCTCGGCCGACGAGATGGACAAGCTCATCGAGGACCAGGGCAAGCTCCAGGACAAGCTCGACCACATGGACGCCTGGAACCTCGACAGCCGGCTGGACCTGGCGATGGACGCCCTGCGCTGCCCGCCGGGCGAAACGCCGGTGTCGGTTCTCTCCGGCGGCGAGAGGCGGCGCGTGGCCCTCGTCCGGCTGTTGCTCAAACAACCCGACATCCTGCTGCTCGACGAGCCGACCAACCACCTCGATGCCGAATCCGTGGCCTGGCTGGAGCGACACCTGCAACAGTACCCCGGGACGGTCATCGCCGTCACCCACGACCGCTACTTCCTCGACAACGTGGCCGGCTGGATCCTGGAGTTGGACCGCGGCCACGGCATCCCCTGGAAGGGCAACTATTCGTCGTGGCTGGAGCAGAAGCAGCAGCGGCTGGCCAAGGAGGAACGCTCCGAGGCCCAGCGCATGAAGACGCTGGAGCGCGAGCTGGAGTGGATCCACATGTCGCCGCGCGGCCGCACCACCAAGAGCAAGGCGCGCATCAGCCAGTACAACGAACTGCTGGAGGCGGGGGGCGAGAAGGCTCGCGAAGAGCTGGAGATCTACGTCCCGCCCGGCCCGCGCCTGGGCGACATCGTCATCCGGGCCGAAAAGGTGGACAAGGGCTTCGGCGACCGGCTGCTGGTGGATGACATGACCTTCGACATCCCGCCGGGGGCCATCGTCGGCGTCATCGGGCCGAACGGCGCGGGCAAGACGACGCTCTTCCGCATGGTCGTCGGCCAGGAGCAGCCCGACGACGGCGCTCTCACGGTCGGCCAGACGGTGAAGCTCGGCTATGTCGATCAGAGCCGCGATTCGCTGGACGACGAGAAGACCGTCTGGCAGGAGATCAGCGGCGGCGAGGAGACACTGGAACTGGGCAAGCGCAAGGTGAATTCGCGGGCCTACGTGTCGCGCTTCAACTTCGCCGGGTCGGATCAGCAAAAGCTGGTCGGCACACTGTCCGGCGGCGAGCGCAACCGGGTGCATCTGGCGAAGGTGCTGAAGAGCGGGGCCAACGTGCTGCTGCTGGACGAGCCGACCAACGACCTGGACGTGAACACGCTGCGGGCGTTGGAGGAGGCGCTGCTGAGCTTCGCCGGATCGGCCGTGGTCATCAGCCACGACCGCTGGTTCCTCGACCGCGTGGCCAACCGCATCCTGGCCTTCGAAGGCGACAGCCAGGTCTACTGGTTCCCCGGCAACTACAGCGAGTACGAAGAGGACAAGAAACGGCGGCTGGGCGCGGCGGCCGAGCGGCCGCACCGGATTACGTATCGCAAGCTGACGAGAGCATAGTACCGGTTTCTTAACGGCGTCACAACAACCACCGGCGCAAACAGTGTTACTTGCGCCGGTGGCATTGGCGGCAACCGGTTAAGAAACCGGTTTTACAAGGGCTAAGGCTCCGCGGTCACCGGAGGCGGCGTCGGCGGAGGTAGTGGTGACATTGGTGTCTCCGTCGGCCCTACGACCGGCGTCGAGACCAGGTCGATCACAAGCGGCGCATAAGCCCTATGCTTCGGGTCCGATGGGGGCGCGGTCGGCGGTACTACTGTAGGAATTGGCAGTGTTGTAGAGGACATTTCCGCTGCATAGAGCCGGTCAGGTGCTTGTGTCCGCTTTGCTTCAGATCGAAGCTCGAGGAATAGAGAAGCTAATATGATTGCCAATGCGCACAAAACCGCAAACCTAAAGGTACGCGAGATCATGGGTATACCTCATGAGGATCAGGAAGTAAAGGAGGCGGCTCGGGTATAGGTCGGGGCATACCATACAGATTCTCCTCTGTTACCCAAGGCGCCAACTCTAGACGCTCTTCTTCAAATCCAATTCGTTTGGCGACAATCCGATAGGCAAACTCCGCGTTCATGTCCTTTGAATTAGTAGTGGCCTGTACCTCAAATGAATCTGTGGTTCTACGATCAACGTAAAGTACGGTATCTCCATAAGCTTGCAGAAATACATAGTATGGTACATCGAGATTGACCGTTTCTTTAAAGACCGACTCAAGTGTCACAAGCATATAGCCATCCTTTAATTGCCCAAATCCATAATCGGTAAATAAAACCTCTGTCGATTCTTCATTGTAAAGGAGACGATCACCGTCAGACGTAGGAACGGCAGCGCTTTTGCTTCCGTTATACACAACAAGGCCAACTTTACCAGGTGCAGATAGTACGTATACTCCATTGCCATCCGAAGTAAAGATACCTCCCCAGCCGTTTACCGATATATTACGTCCCTCCACCCCGCCACCCACACCGTCGGCCACCACCCGTTCGCTGTTGAATCCTGGTAATAATCTTTCACGATTGTGCACGGATGAAAGAGATGTGGAGATTTGCCCCAACTGCCTGGGCATAGGCGCGTAAGGTAGAAAGTCGCACATCCTCGGCATGGTTCTCCATCCGTGAGATAGCCGACTTCTGTGTTCCCAATTGTCGAGCCACCTGCTCTTGAGTTAGTCCGGCCGCCTCACGCGCCTGCCTGAGCAATACACCTATCTTAAAATCGGTATAGCCCAGGTCGAACCCTTCTGCAAATTCAGCATCGCGCCGCTTGCGCTCTTCGATGTATCGTTTCACGTCGCTCATTGTCGCCTCCGCGATAAGAAGTCATTTTTGCGTCTCTCGGCCAGTGCGATCTCTGATGTTGGCGTCTTCTGCGATTTCTTGGCAAAGCCATTTGTCAGGATTATCAACTGCCCGTCCTGAACAAAACCAAGGAGCCGAAAAACATCACCCCCATATTGAACACGCACTTCCCATATATCATCGGTTCCGGTTAACTTTTTGAAATACTGTCGGGGAATTGTGGGCAGTTCCTCGATCAGATGAAGCACCCACAGCACCTTTTGCGCCTGCTTCCCATTAAGTGTGTTGAGGAATTCTTCCACTGGAGAAGCGCCTTTCACACTACGATAGAAGATGATCGTGCGCATAGCATGGATGTTAACACATATGTGAACAAATGGCAACACCTGGGATAGTCACAGGATAGCCCGACCCTCGCACCCAATCGCGAAAGCAAGTCCGGTCTAGGCGATGTCAATCCGTAATCGCTGCAAATAAAACGAAACCCTTTATAATATCCGCATATCCATGTGTTACCTCGCCTTCGGGCGACTTGTATCAACAGGAATGTTTTCATGCTCAATGACCTTCTGACTTTCCTTCAAGACTTGCAACGGCGCGTGCTTACCGTCGGTTTCCTGCTCCAGGTCGGCGTTTTTCTGCTCATCCTGCTGGTGGCCTACGGCTTGCGGAAGATCATCCGCAAGCAGGTCGACAAGCTCCAGGAACGGCTGAAGCAAAAAGGCATCGTCATGGAGCAGTTCCCCTGGACAGTCGATCTGCTGGTGGCGCTCGGCGCGGCCGCCTTCCCGCTGGCCGTCTTTCTGCTCGGCACCGGAGCCGCCGGCGCGCTGCGAGCCTCCAATCGGCCCGCCGATTTCCTCACCTGGATCATTCCCGTCTTCGGCCTGTGGGCGTTATATCGCTTCGTCGGCACGCTGATGGACCTCAACATGAAGCCGGAGCGGGCGCGGGTGTGGCACCTGCAAATCCTGCGGCCGTTGATTTTCCTGCTCATCTTCCTGCAAGTCACCGGCCTGCTCGACGACGTGCTGAATCTCCGCCTCAGCACCAGCCGCGACGCCCTGCTGACATTGCAATCGGTCTTGCTGGGCGTCATCGTCCTGGCGTTCTTCCTGTTCGTCAACCGCGTAGCACGCCGCCTGCTGGGCGAGACGCTGCTGCCGCGCGCGGGCGTGGAACCGGCCGTCAATCAGGTCATCACCACCTTCACCGGCTACGCCATCGTCGTGGCCGGGTTCATGCTCTCCCTGTCGGTCATGGGCGTCAATCTCACCGCCCTGACGGTCATCATCGGCGGTCTGTCGGTCGGCCTCGGCTTTGGCCTCCAGGAGTTGATCAACAACTTCGTCAGCGGCTTCATCCTGCTGACGGAGCGAAGCCTGGCCCCCGGTGACGTGATCGAGGTGGACGGGAACGTCGGCACGGTGCAAAAGATCGGCTTGCGGACGATGCAAATCACGACGCCCGACGACGTCGAGTTGATCATCCCCAACGGCCACTTGCTGGGCAGCACGGTGACGAGCTTCACCCACAACTCGCCGGAGATGCGCATCCACATCGGCGTCTCGGCCGGCGCGGAGACCAACCCGCGAGAAGTCCAGGCTACCCTGCTGGAAGCGGCCAAACATCCCGAGGTATTGGAAAAGCCCGGCCCGGTGGCCCTCCTGGCCGAACTGGAGGGGCAAACGATCCGCTACGATCTGGAGTTCTGGATCGCCCGTCCCATGCGCGGGCCGTATATCAGCAGCGACGTGCGGTTGCGTATCTGGGAGTTATTCTCCGAGCGCGGGATCGAGATGGACGTGCCCCAGGATATCCTGGTGCTTCGGCCGGAGGACTAACACAGGCTTTCCTCGCTCGGCGTGATGCTCTACCACCAGGTTGATCGACAGGCAGCGATCAGCCTTCGTCTCCCCAGGCCGTGACCGCGTCGAGGGCCGCCTTGTCCTCGACCGAAAGGGTCACATCCGCCCCCTTGATCGTGTCCTCCAGTTGGGCGATGGAGGTCGCGCCGATGATGGCTGAGGTGACTGCCGGATTAGCCAGCACCCAGGCGATGGCCGTCTGGGCAATCGTGACGCCGCTGGCGCGGCCGACCTCCTCCAGCTTGTCCACGGCCGCGAAGCCGCGCTCATTCATGTAACGCTGCTGCACCGTTCCGGCCCGCTTCGATTCCGGCAAGGAGCCGTCGCGCCGGTATTTGCCGGTCAGGAAGCCGGCTCCCAACGGGCTGTAGGGGATCACGCCGACGCCCTGATCCAGGCAGAGCGGCTGCAACTCCCGCTCAAACTCGGCGCGATGCACGTAGCTGTAATGGGGTTGCAGACTGTCGTAGCGAGCCAGCTTGTGGATATCGCTGATCCAGAGCGACTTGGCCAGCAGCCAGGCGGGATAGTTGGAGCAGCCGACGTAGCGCACCTTGCCGGAACGCACGAGATCGTCCATCGCCCTCAGCGTCTCATCCAGCGGGGTCTCATGATCCGGGGAATGGGTCTGGTAGAGATCGATATAGTCCGTTCGCAGGCGGCGGAGGCTGGCCTCGACGGCGTTCATGATGTGGTAGCGCGAGAGGCCTTTATCGTTGGGGCCTTCGCCCATCTTGCCGCGCACCTTGGTGGCGATGACCACCTCATCGCGCCGGACGGCGCCGCCGGCCAGCCAGTTACCGATGTAGGTCTCGGAGATACCGCCCGAACTGCCCTCGATCCAGCGCGTGTAGACGTCGGCCGTATCGAAAAAGTTGATACCCAACTCGACGGCGCGGCTCATGACGGCATGGGCCGTCGGCTCGTCGGTCGACCAGCCGAACTGCATTGTCCCCATGCAGATACTGCTTACCTTCAGGCCGGTGCGGCCCAGACGACGATATTCCATGATGTCTCCCTAATTCCCGCCGGCGCGAATCTCTTCCCGCCGCTCCAGTTCTTCCTTGGAGTGGCCTTCAAAGGGCCGGTCGGGGTTGAAATAGTTGTAGGCGGCGCGGGAGATCTCCCACATGAAGGGGAAGCTGTATTCCGAAGAGAGCCAGTCGCTCTCCGGCTGGGCCAGCAAGATATAGATCACGAAGTCGCCGCCAGGTGAATAGACGATTCCGGCATCGCCGTGCTCGTTGAAACTCCAACCATGCTTGTGGGAAACGGGAGTGCCGTCGGGCACGCCAAAGCGGATCAGATTGCCCTCGACGTTCAGGATCATCAGATCGACGATGGCCTGGCACTCTTCCTGGGTTAGCTCGCCCGGGTAGATGGCCAGCAGGCCGCCCTCACCCTTGGCGCAATAGTAGAGGTTGGCCAGCAGCCCGCCAATGTCCTCGGCCGTTGTCTGCATGGTTGTGTCGGGCCGTGTATCGATGGACGGGTTCTCGTTGGCCGGGGTCGAGTAGGTGCTAGGGCGATTGGCAACGATGGGCGCGTCATACGGGATGGCCATGAA
>CAZZJN010000003.1:0-27145 GCA_964654505.1 uncultured Ardenticatenaceae bacterium
CGAACCGGGCGGAGCGATGACGATATTGTCGAAGTAGAAGAAATCGCCGGCGACATCCGAGTTCTCCAGGGCGAAACGCAGCCGGGCGTTGGAGACCGGGGAGCCGAAGCCGGTGGTCGTGAACGTGGTCGTGAATACCTGCCAGTTCGGTGTCAGATTGAGTGTGGTATTCAGGCCATAGAAGGTGTAGGGCGCGTCATGCCTGCCCAGACTGACCGGGACGGCTCGGTTGGCCGAGGCGCGAGCGGCGACGGAGAACTGATAGGTCGTGTTGGGCTGGAGGGTGATGCCGCTCTGGAAAAGCTGGACGTTGGTACCGGCGGTTGTGATGGCGACCTGAGCCGCCGGGGCGCATTGATACGGGTTTTGATTGGTTGTGGAAGCGGCGGCCGAACCGTTGGAGTAGAACCCCCAGCTATTCATCCCCGATTCAAAGCCCGGATTGACGACAACGTTGCCCGGGATCGTCATCGGGCACTGTGTCGGCGTAGTGGGGAGTGGGGTGCTGGTCGGCGTTCCAGTCTCGGTCGGCGTCGGTGTGATGGTCGGCGTGGCCGTATCGGTCGGCGTCGGTGTGATCGTCGGCGTATCGGTAGGCGTTCCCGTCTCGGTCGGCGTCGGCGTGTTGGTGGGTGTGCCTGTCTCGGTCGGCGTCGGTGTGATGGTCGGCGTGGCCGTATCGGTCGGCGTCGGCGTGATCGTCGGCGTGTCGGTGGGTGTACCTGTATCAGTCGGCGTCGGCGTGTTGGTCGGCGTATGGGTCGCTGTGGGAGGCGCTATCGGCGTGTTGGTCGGCGTCGGCGGGATCGAGCCGGGTGGAGCGATGATGACGTTGTCGAAGTAGAAGAAATCGCCGGCGACATCCGAGTTCTCCAGGGCGAAACGCAGCCGGGCATTGGAAACCGGAGAGCCGAAGCCGGTGGTCGTGAACGTGACCATAAATAGCTGCCAGTTCGGCGTCAGATTGAGCGTAGTGTTCAGGCCATAGAAGGTGTAGGGCGCGTCATGCCTGCCCAGGCTAACCGGGACGGCACGATTGGCCGAGGCGCGGGCGGCGACGGAGAACTGATAGGTCGTGTTGGGCTGGAGGGTGATGCCGCTCTGGTAGAGCTGGACGTTGGTGCCGGCGGTTGTGATGGCGACCTGAGCCGCCGGGGCGCATTGATACGGGTTTTGATTGGTTGTGGAAGCGGCGGCCGAACCGTTGGAGTAGAACCCCCAGCTATTCATCCCCGATTCAAAGCCCGGATTGACGACAACGTTGCCCGGGATCATCATTGGGCACTGGGCCGGAATGGCTGTCACGGTGGGCGTGTTGGTCGCCCCCGCCGGCGGCGTATTGGTTGGCGCTGGAGGCGTGGTTGTGCCCGACGCGCAGCCGCTTTGTTGTTCATAGAGCAGAACATTGCTGTGGTTCCACCCGATAGAGATGATGTCAAAATCAGTGTCGTTATCGATGTCGACGAACTGCGTCCCGTCGTGGTGTTCGTTGCCGATGGCGACCTGATGCGGGGTCCATGAAGCGCCGTTGTTCACATTTTCATAGAGGAAGACGCGGCCCTGGGGTGGGTTGGCCAAATTGTGTTCGCCCGCGACGATGTCCAGATCGCCGTCGCTGTCGATATCGATGACGTCGAGGCTCATGGGCGCGATAAGATTCGGCGCACCGGCGATCACATGTTCCGTCCACGCATCGGTTCTGTCATCAGGCGCTTCGTACCAGGCCAGTTTGCCCGCACCAGCGATCATAGCTTCATAGCCGACGACTGCATCGAGGCGGCCGTCACCGTTTATATCAACCAGCCGATTGCGATCCGCAAAGTCATTTGTGTTATAAAGGGTGTGGTTGGCCCAGGACGTTCCATCCCCCAGGTTCTGAAGCCATGCCGTACCCAGCAGCAAATCCGTGTTGCCGTCCCCATCGATATCGCCGGCGTTTATTTCCTCGAACTGGCTCATATTCGAAAGCTGACGCAGCGTCCAGCTTTGCGTGGCTGGAGAAGCGGGTACGGTCAGTACATCGAGACGGTTCAAGGTCTGGACGTGCCAGGAGAGAACGACCTCTGTGACGCCTGCCTGGAAGGAGGTCACCGCAACTCCCTGCAGAAAATCGCCATGCGGCGCGACGGCACCCGTGTCGATGATCTGAAATTGATTTGCCGGATCTCCGCTACCCGTATTGCGTGCCCAGACAAATTCATTGCCCAATACAGGGTCGTAGATATTTGGTTTAGTGCCAAGGATGTCGGGCAACCCGTCTTTATCGAAGTCGTGGATAACGGCCAATTGATTGAATGACGTCCCGATGGCAAAGCGTTGCCAGGAGCCGCCGGCTGTGCCGGGGTTGCGATACCACCATGCGCCTGTGACGATGTCCTGATACCCGTCGCCGTTCAGATCGGCCGAATCGATGAAGATGGCGCGGTGCGGCCGGGCGCTATCGATTACGCGCGTGGTCCAGCTATCCAATGCGAAACAGGGCATAGACGTAGATGTTGGTGTGGGCGTATTGGTCGGCTCACCTGACCGGTTGAGCCAGATATCGATACGGGGAGTGTTCCACTCATAGGGCTTGTCGAGGATGTCCAGATCGCCGTCACCGTCCAGGTCGGCCAGGCGCGATTCATGGTTACTAATCTGGTTCGAGAGTTCACTTACCGTAAAATTGCCTTGTCCGTCGCCGTAGAGGATTAACATTCTGGGGTTCGGATTAACAACAATGCCGGGAGTTATCTGGCGCATCTCACCGACGAAGATATCGAGATGGCCGTCCTGGTCGACGTCACCGATATCCAGCGAATGGCCGTGTATTATTTCACCAATCGGCAGATCGTGACTGATCCATCTTGAACCATCCCACTCATGCCACTTGCCGGTCCCGCTTGCGTCACCTGGAGTTTGAATGATCTCCGGTCGGCCGCCGGGAATCAGTTGACCGGCCACGATCCGCATGAATTGCCCGGGGTTGGGATCGATCGGGTTCCGTGTGAAATTATTGTCTCCGGCATATTTGAACCAGGCGCCATCGGCAATAATGTCGAGTAACCCGTCACCGTCGACGTCGGCTTTGGCCATCCCTTCACGCTTGTCGTCGGGCGCAGTATAGATAGGCACCGCGCCTGGCCAGGCGGCTGTATCATATTGCGGGGCTTTTGGGTCGCTTGGAATATCGACAATATACAGTTTGCCGGGTCCTTGGTTGATGAACCCCTGGTTCCAGTAGACCAACTCAGCGAGGGAATCACCATCGAAGTCGCCGACTACCATGTCGTGGTGTTGTTTGTTGCCGCCATCCTTGACCAGGCGCCGTGTCCAGGATGTGGCGGATGCATGATTTGGGTGCGGATTTTCCCACCACCAAATCTGGCTGCTTGTTTGATCGCCGGGGGCGATGATATCCAGATCACCGTCGTTATCGATATCGTAGAAGGCGCCCCCGGTTCCGAGGTTCATCGCCTGAGGTTCGATCACATAGCGAGTCCAACCGGTGGAGTTCCTTTGAAACCAAACTAACGCCGGCCCGGCATAGCGGCCGCCGATGACGAAATCGTTTAGATTATCGCCATCAACATCCAGGATGAGTGATAAGGTTTGTTCATTGCTACCGGCCGGCGATGGGATGTCACCCGTGACGGAGGATAGGTGCTCCCAGTTGTCGACAAGCGCCGAGACTTTTCGAGATTCGAACGATTGAGGATAACCGATCCTTAGCCCAAGATTCAGCCAAAGGAGTGAGAGGGATATGAAGATTACAATCTGGATTCTGCGTCTGTATCTGGTGACCAAATGCATTTACCTGTACTCCCTTCCTGATGACAGGATTGGGGCTCTTCGAGTATTTGGTTCAGGATGCAAGGCGAGATTTTCGAATACGGTGATTTGAACTACCGCCTGGCACGATCTCTCCAATCGAGAAATCGCGGGTAAAATTATATCAGAGGAATACAATTATAGTCTATAGGGAAATGGTACCGGGGAAAAGGATCTCAACGATCACTAACGATAGAGTTCCGCGGCCGCCCGGCGCAGATCGACGAAAATAGGGTGCAGACAGATGATGATCTCGGCCAGACGCCCGGCAACGGCCGCGCGGTATGCTTCCGTCAACGACTCGTCCGGGTAGACCTCGTAGATCTTCGTCCAGCCGCGATCCCACCTCTCGGCCTCGATGCTCTCGCCAAGCGTTGCCTTGATCTCGAACAGGTGGTGGCGGAATCCTTTGAGCAGCAACAGATTGAGATCGTGGTCGCGCGATTCGCAATGGAAACCCATCTCCCAGCCGGAGACATGCCGGCCGGGTTGGTGGGAGTAGTGGCCGACCTCGTAGTGCAGCGACGGCTCCCCATAGTGGATCTGCAGCAGGCTCCACGGCTGCCGTACCTGAAACCCTTGTAACGTGGCCGGCAACAACGGCCGCAGCACGTCAGGCAGCGTCTTGAGGAATGCGGTGTGAGATAACGTGCTCATCCTCTCTGTAGTATAATCACTCATCAGCGTCTGACCTAATTGCTTCATACCGGCCCGGCCAATGACCAATAAACAGCGAACATGGGGGCAGTTTGCCACGCCGACCGATGTAGCCGACTTGCTGTTGGGCTTTTGTCTGCGTCGCGCCAACGCCCGGTTGCTCGATCCCAGCTGTGGCGATGGCGCGTTGCTGCGCAGAGCCGCGCAATGGCGTGCCTGGCTGGCCTCGGCCGGGGAGCAGTCCGCACAGAGGACGCTCTACGGCATCGAACTGGACCCGAACGCGGCCGCTGTGGCGGGGACGATCCCCGGCGTGACGATCGAAAGGGCGAATTTTTTCACCCTGGACGCGAGCAGCCATGGGCCTTTCGATGCCATCGTGGGTAATCCGCCCTACACGCGAGCCGAGTGGATCGAACGGTTGGGTGATGACGCCCGGCAAATGGCCCTGTTTACTTCTGAAAGTTCGCCGAATGATCCGTCCTCGCGCCACCCGCTTGTGCCGTATGAGTTGAGCGAGTTCCTTGGTCGGAGAGCCGGCCTCTACGCCTATTTCTTCATCCATAGCCTGGAATTCCTTCGCGAAGGCGGACGGCTTGGCTTTGTCGTACCCAATGGCTGGCTCGACGTAGCCTATGGCGACGTGCTGAAGCAGTATATGCTCGATCATTTCCGCATCGTAGCCGTGGTGGAATCAGCCGTCGAGCGCTGGTTTGCTACCGCCGGAGTCAACACCTGCCTGGTGATCCTGGAGCGTACCGGGGAAGCGGCCGATCGAGCCGGCAATCGCGTCCGCTTTATCCGGTTGCGACAACCCCTGCGGGGGTTGCTCGGCCCTGAGACCGATAGCCGCCGGGTGCAGGCCGTCGAGAGCCTCGTCACGCGCCTGATGCCCGCGGCTGACCGACTGTCGGCCGCGGCGTCGGTTCGGGTTCGCGAGCAGGAGGGGTTGGACGCGGCCGCTCGCTGGGGAGCGTTGTTGCGTGCCCCCGATGTATATCTGCGTCCACCACCTCGACCGACGGCCCCCTTGGGTCAATGGGCGACGATTCAGCGCGGCCACACCACCGGGGCCAATGATTTCTTTTATCTCAGTCGCCGCCGCGTGGAGCAGTGGGACATCGAACCGACATTTCGGCGGCCGTTGCTCAAATCCCTGCGAGGCGTCGACTCACTGCTATTAGGCGCGTCCGATTGTCGCCACGAATTGTTGGCTATCCACCCGGCGGCCGATTTGACAGGCACGGCGGCGGCCGATTACCTGGCCTGGGGCGAGGCGCAAGGTGTGGCGGCGCGAGCGACTTGCGCAAGCCGGCGACCCTGGTACGCGCTGCCCGATCAGGAGCCGGGCCAGGCTCCGGCCGAGCATCTCTTGCTGGCCAAAGGCATTTGGCAGCGTCATTTCGCGGCCGTGGCCACCGAGCCGATCGCCATCGACCAGCAAATCTACCGCCTTGTTCCGGCCAACGGTGTGTCGCCGACCGCGGCCGCGGCGCTGCTCAATAGCGCCTGGTTCGCGCTGGCATGCGAGCTGGGCGGCCGGGTGAACCTGGGCGAAGGGGTGTTGTGGCTGGCATCCTATGAGCTGGCTGATATGCCGCTGCCCGACCCGCGCGAACTGGGCACGGAGGCGATGCGCTTGCTGGAAGACAGGTTCCGGCGGGTGGCCGCGCTGCCGATTGAAGATACGCCGTTGATGTTGGCGCGAGCGGAGTGTCAGGCGCTGGATGAACTGGTATTTGATCTGTTGGGGCTTTCGGCCACCGAACGTGAATCGACTCGTGACGCCTTGCTCGATTGCCTCGACGGCCGCCGTCGCCGAGCGCGGCAAACGGGTGAAACTGAATCATCATGATGACTATCGAATCCTTGCGTGAAAAATATGCCATTGTCTATCGCATCCTGAACGAGACGTACGGTCTCCCGGTCTGGGAATCCACCGGCTCGCCACTGGATGTATTGGTCGGCACGATCCTTTCCCAGGCCACGAGCGATATCAACTCCGGCCGGGCCATGGCCGAATTGACGGCCCACTATCCCGATTGGGAAAGTGTGATGAACGCGCCGCCGGAGGAGATCAGCGCCGTCATCCGTTCGGCGGGTCTGGCCAATGTGAAAGGCCCTCGAATCAGGAACGCACTCCGCCACATCTATCGCGAGCGTGGCGAACTGTCGCTCGATTTCCTGGCCGGGATGCCGACGGCCGAGGCGATGGACTGGTTAACGAGTATTGAGGGCGTGGGGCCGAAGACGGCTTCCATCGTTCTGTTGTTTTCGCTGGGCCGCGATGCCTTTCCGGTCGATACGCATGTCCATCGGGTATCGGGTCGTTTGGGGCTGATTCCGCCGCGCATGAGCGCGGAGAAGGCCCATGCCTTTCTGGCTGGATTGGGCGCGCCGGAGACGTACTATCCCATTCATATCAGTCTGATTCGCCATGGGCGCGAGATCTGTCACGCTCGCGGGCCGCTGTGCCACATCTGTCCCCTGAAGGATTGGTGCGATTATTATCATCAAGTAGTCTTGCCGTCGGCCGATTCCTGATGTGATTGCCCTGGCTAAAATTCGCCAATTGAGCGACGAGTTTAATGATAGCGGTTACAATAAGGCCACGTCCCAATAGGGGCAAGATGACGACCACACCGCTATGAGCGCGACGACAACACGCACTAACGATGAATGGCTGGCCGATCTGCGGATTGAAGGACCGGCGCGCGAAGCGGCCCTCGGCGATCTGCGCCTGATCCTCGCTAATGGCCTCCGCCGTGGTCTCATCGCCCAGGTCGACACCGCCGCGCCGGAGTTCGACGCCCTGGTGGATGATTTCGTCCAGGAGGCATTGCTGAAAGTGCTCGATAGCCTTGATACCTTTGCCGGGCGGAGCCTTTTCACGACGTGGGCCAACAAGATCGCTCTCAACATTGGGTTGACGGAGCTGCGCCGCAAGCGATGGCGCGATATGTCGCTCGATCAGCTGACGCAAACGGATGACGGGGAGTACACCCCCTCTTTCGTGGCCGATCCCTCTCCGCGTCCGGAGGACGTAACCGAACGTCGTGAGCTGATCGCTTATGTCAACTATCTGATCAACGAGGATTTGACCGAGAAGCAGCGGGAGGCGCTGACGGCCGTTGTCATTCAGGGACGGCCGCTTAGCGAGGTTGCCTTTCAAATGGAATCCAATCAAAACGCCCTCTACAAGCTGTTGTTCGACGCCCGGCAGAGACTTCGCCGCCGCATGGCCGATGACGGTTTGACCCCGGAGGAAGTGATCGCCGTCTTTGGTGATTCATGATTCCCCAGCGTCGTGGTGACTGTAAGAAAATGAAGCGCGGCACCGTCTGAGTATGAGAATGGCTAATTTGAGTGAAAAAATTCGCCGGATCATGGAGCGGCCTTCCGACACCGCCGATGTAAGCGCCGCCGTTCCTCTGGACGATCAGTCCATGGAGCGATTGATGCGCCTGCTGTGCGTGACGCGCGACGATGAACTCTCGTGCGAAGAGGTTTTCAATCGCCTCGATGAGTATGTCGATTGCCTTATTTCCCGGAAGGACGTGGGTAGCATCAGGCCTCTGCTCGAACACCATCTGGGCTTTTGCGCCGATTGCCACGACGAGTTGGAAGCGCTGATTCTCGCGCTGGAACAGACGGATCCGGACGATAACCGGAACTAGTCCACCCTCTTATTGGAACCCAACCGGCACGCGCCATCCCCGACCAAAATGATCTGGAATGACGTGATGCCGACCCAGAATGATCATCCCGAAATGGTCAAAGCCAGAGGTTAGCCCATGTTACTCGCCGGCGATATCGGTGGCACGAAAACTGTTCTGGCCGTCTTCGACGTCGATGACGGCGCGCTCATCTCGCGTCATCCCGTTCAGGAGCGCGTTTTCCCCAGTCGGCAATATCAATCGCTGGAAATCATCGTCGAGGAGTTCCTGCGCGACAGCGGCATCACCATCTCGGCCGGAAGTTTCGGCGTGGCCGGGCCGGTGATGGGCGATCGCGCCCAGGTGACCAATCTATCGTGGGCTATCGATGCGAGCGACATGCAGCAACGCTTCGGCTTCAGGGTTCATCTGCTCAACGATCTGGAAGCGTTGGCTACGGCCGTTCCCTTTCTGGAGCGGACGGATTTGATCACCCTCAATGAAGGCGAGGCCGCCGGCCGCGGCGCTATCGGCGTCATCGCGCCGGGAACGGGATTGGGCGAGGCCTATCTGGTGTGGAACAGAACCACAGAACGCTATGAATCCTATCCCTCCGAGGGCGGCCATTGCGCCTTTGGCCCGACCACACCGTTGCAGCTGGAGATGCTCAACTACTGGATGCCGCGCATGGGTCACGTCAGCTACGAGCGCGTCTGCTCCGGCCTCGGCATCCCCAATATCTACACCTTCCTGCGCGAGACGGGGCGCCACCCCGAACCGGATTGGCTCAAGGACCATTTGGCCGAGGCGAGTGACATGACGCCGGTGATCATCAAGGCGGCCGTGGCTGGAGAGTCTGCGCTCTGCTCCGCCACATTGGAGCTATTTATGGAGATTTTGGGCGACCAGGCCGGCAATCTGGCCCTGACGGTACTGGCAACCGGCGGCATCTACCTCGGCGGAGGCATCCCTACCCGCATCTTGCCCCAATTGCAAAAAGGGCCGTTCATGAAGTTCTTTGGCGATAAGGGCCGCTTTAGTGAGATGATGAGCCACATCCCCGTCCACATCATCTACAATCCGAAGGCGGCGCTCTACGGCACGGCTTATGACGCGCTGGCCCTGACGGCCCATGACTGAGCAATCTGTCTCGATCTTGCACGATTTCGCGGCCGAAGCGGCGGCTGTCTTCATGGCCGATCTGGCGGCCGCTGTCCGGCAGCGGGGCGTGGCGAGTATCGTTCTGTCCGGCGGCGGAACCCCCCTGAGCATCTATCGCCGGATGGCCGCCTTCAAGGACGATGCATTCTGGGAAAATACCCACGTTTTCTGGGGCGACGAGCGTCTCGTGCCGCCCGATGATTCGGGCAGCAATTATCGCGCGGCTCAGGAGACGTTGCTCAGCGAGGTGCCCATTCCCACAGGCAACATCCATCGCATCATGGGGGAATTGCCTGCGGAAGAAGCGGCGGCCGATTACACAGGGCAATTGCGGGTCTGGGCAGCCGACCATGACCCGGAAGCGCCCTATCCCTGGCCGCGCTTTGACGTGGTGTTGCTTGGTCTGGGGGAAGACGGCCATACCGCGTCGCTCTTTCCCGGTTCGCCGGTAGTCGCCGGCGCGCCGGTCATCACCGTGACGGCCGACTATCAGGGACGTCCCGCCGGTCGGGTGACGCTGACGCCGCCGATCTTCAACGATGCCCGTCACATCTACTTCCTTGTGTCGGGGGTCGATAAAGCCGACGCGGTCTACAATACTCTCAATCAGAATGATCCCGTTCACCTTCCGGCCCAACGGATTCGTGCTGAAGAGGGTGGGACGTTGAGATGGCTACTGGACAAGGGCGCCGCTCGCCGCCTTGACCAAAGAGATGGATCGCGAGCCTCTTAATCTGAACGCCGACGAGCCTCCTCGCCGAAGGTTCGCCTGATCGCGACCGGCACCCCGATTATCGCCAGAGCCACCCCAACAACGAGCAAGCCGTAGGCGATATCGTACCGGTGCGGGCGGCCGTCCATTGTGATCATCCAGTGGTCGTTATCCGATATGAGATCGGTGAAGAACGCCACCCCCGGCGCCAGTGAAAGCCCGTATTCCTCCGCATTGCCGTTCACCCGAACAACCAGCATCGGCGCGTCATATCGGACCCATAGGTCCTTGGGCTGTTGCTCGGCAAAAAGGCCGGGCACGATAAGTTCCGGCTTGTAACCGTTCTCTCCGGCGGCTGGTGTGCGCAAACGGATGACCAGCGCGTCACCTTCCTGCCCCAGGGTGATATTGCGGTGATAGGTGTCGGCCGAGATGGAGACGATGCGCGCGGGGCCGCTTTGCGCCGGATTGGCCGCTGTGACGATTGAATGGATGGCGATGTGATGACAATGACGGGCGTAATTGGAGAAATTTTCGAACGGACTGGTGGTTATCAGCCATTCGCCAGGGCCGGTTGTGACACCGTCACCTGTCTGTGGCGTCACCGGTCCCGCGCTCCAGTTCAATGACGGCTCATCCCCTCGCCGGCTGACATTCCTGTAGGGGGCTTCCCCCGAAAAATCGTAATCAACGGAGACAGCCGGGGGAAGCGGATCATCACAGCGGACATCCATCATTAACGACTGCACTGACCCTTGCCAGGGTCGATCACCGGTCACTTCGTTGCCGACGACCAGGGGAAACGAGGTGTCCCAGTTCGTCAAACGGACGCGGTTAATCAGGTAAGCAGTTAGCAGGGCGATGCCGATGGCGTACAGAGCCAGGCCGAAGAGCAGATTTCGCCGGGTGATGTAACGGTCGAGTGCGCGGCCGATCCCCATTTCCCAGGCTCTAAACAGGCCATAACCAGCTAGTGCGCCGATACTATTAGCGGCGACGTCGGCCAGAGAGGAAACCCGCAGGGGTATGAACAACTGGATCGATTCCATGATGATCGAAAGCAGCATGCCGGCGACGAAGACGCGCCGGCCGACCTTCGAACTGTCGGGTTCCGTTCGGCTGTGGTGGGCCAGCACGCCCGACAGCCCAAAGCCGAAGGGCAGGAAGAACAATATGTTGCGGGGAAAATCAAAGATGTTCTGTGGTTTCCATTGGATCTGTTCGAATGGAATAGGGAGATGCCAGACAGGATTAAACGGGTTCAGGCACAGAACGAAGATGATTGCGACGGCGGCCAGCGTGATGGCGATGAATCCCCTATAGGTTTGTTTCGCAAACATAGCTCCCCCTGGACTTGATCAGCCCGCAGCCCAATCCAGCCCCAATTCGCGGGCGCGGCCGGTATAGCGCCGGATATGGTCGCGAGTCATGGCGTGCATATCCAGGTTGCCCTGGAATCCCTTGAACCAGTCGGTGATCTCGGTCAGGGCGTCGATCCAGGTGTAGACCGGTCGCCAGTTCAGGCGATGGGCGGCCTTGTCCCAACTGAGGCGCAGCAACCCCGTCTCCACTTCGGCATAGCCCGGTCGCGTGTGGACCCACTCCCCGCTGCCCCACAGTTCGACCAGTTTCTCGGCCAATGCCTGCGCTGGCACGCCCTTCTGCTCCAGCGGGCCGAAGTTCCACGGCTCGCCGAAGGCCGGGCCATGGCGCAATAACTGGACGCCCAGCCACAGATAGCCGCTCAGTGGCTCCAGAACATGTTGCCAGGGCCGCACGCTGAGGGGATTGCGCACGCCGATGGGGCGGCCGTCCATGAGTGCCTTCATGCAGTCGGGCACGAGGCGGTAGTCGGCGAAGTCGCCGCCGCCGATGACATTGCCCGCTCGCGTGGAGGCGATGGCGACGTGGTGAGATTTGCCGTACTCCTCCGGCGGGAAATAGGTGCTGCGAAAGGCGGCGATAGCCAGCTCGGCCATCGCCTTGCTCGCGCTATAGGGATCGTGGCCGCCCAGTTGGTCGGTCTCGCGATAACCCCATAGCCACTCCTGATTTTCATAGACCTTGTCGGTGGTGATGCTGACCAGAGCGCGAACGCTGTCGCTGTGGCGGATCGCTTCCAGCATATTAACCGTGCCGCCCGCGTTGGTGTCGATAGTGAGTTTGGGTAATTCCACTGACCGCAGGACGATGGGCTGGGCCGCCAGATGGAAGATGACCTGCGGCCGATGGGTGATGATGGTTTGATGCAGATGTTCGTAGTCGCGGATGTCGCCGCGAACGTCGATGATGTGCTTCGTCAGATTGGAGACGACGAAATTGCTCGGCTTTGTAGGCGGGTCGGGCAGGCTGTAGCCGATCACTTGCGCCCCCAATTCGAGCAACCAGGTGACGAGCCATGAACCTTTGAAGCCGGTGTGACCGGTGACGAGCACCGGAAGTCCGGCATAGGTATTGTTAAAAGGGTGGTGGTTATGGGTCATATCAATATCCAAATCAGGGATTACGAATCTGAATCCGTAGCTCGAAATTCCTGCTTCGCGCTACCTCGCATGACGCGATCATACACCAGCAACGTCTCGGCTGCCGTTGTCTCCCATTTGAATTTCGCCGCCTGGATTGGCCCTTGCCGGCGCATGTCGGCCGCCAGATAGTCCTCGGTGAGGACGGATATGATCGCCCCGGCCATGCCGCGCACGTCAGCGGGATCGATGACAAAACCGGCCGGGCCGACGATCTCCGGCAGCGAGCTGCTGTCGCTGACGATGACCGGCGTGCCGCAGGCCATCGCCTCCAACGGCGGCAGCCCAAATCCCTCGCGACGGCTGGGAAAGACAAACGCCTCGGCGTTGCGATAGAGCAGAGGCTTGTCCTCCTCATCCACATACCCGATCCAGCGGACGTATTTCGATAGTCCGGACCGCGCGATCATGTCATCGTAGTCAGGGAAGTTGGCGGATTCCGACTCCGGCTTTTTCCCGGCAAGGACGAGCGGATAATCATTGCCTAATGCCTGAGCCACGTAGGTGTAGGCGTGGAGCAGGTTTATGACGTTCTTGTGTGTTTCATAGCCGCCCAGATAGAGCACGTAGGACTCCGGCAGATTGTACTTGGCGACTACGGCCATATCGACCAGGCTGCTGTCGCCGCCGGATGCCGGCGGTCTGAATTGCGGACCGACGCCAAGATAGACGGCGGTGACATCTTGTTCAGGGATGCCCAGATGATCCATGATATCCAGCTTGCTTGAAAAAGAGTCGGTCAGGATGTGACCGGCTCCGCGCGCGGCCGCGCTGACTAGAGCGTTATAGAGACGAGCCTTCGCCCCGTGGTTGTATTGTGGCACGAGTAAGGTCGTCAGGTCATGAATGGTGACGACCAGGGGAACGGGGGAGCGCAGCGGCGGCCCCCAGTAAGGGACATGGGCCAGCGTGGCCCCAACACGCCGAGCGGCTGACGGAAAGCCGCGTTGCTCGAACAGCACCTTGCCCACGTGACCCGGCCGGACGGCCACGATTTCGATGTTCACACTGGGCGGGACATTTTCCGGCTCCGCATCGCCCGGCACTTGTGGGAAGACCAGGGTCAGGGTCAGATCAGATACCTGCCGGTTCAGATGGTAGACGAGTTGGCGAATATACTGGCCGCTGCCGGTGTTGGGCCGGTTCCAGAAAATGGCGTTCAGAGCGATATGCATCAGGGTCGTGATTATAGGACACGGGTGAGGTGGTGGGCAATGGGTGGTTGACGCGTGACCTGTTCCTGGCCGTCCGCATCGCTTTACCGCCCCTGCGCGGTATGATATAGTTGCGGCGCGGATCGGCACTAACCAGATGAAAGAGCAAAAGAGACAGTTCATCCCCGGCCTGGGCATTTTGCTGCTCACGATAGTTCTCCTGGGCACTGTCGGTGCGCTCTGGCGCGACTTCAACGGTGTCAGATTCGGTGCCTGGGGCGCGATCATCTGGGGGTTGGCGGCGCTCAGCACTTTTGTCCTGGGAACGGCTTATCTGTCTCGGCGTCTTCTGCCCATCCAGGACAATTTGGGTTGGTCCAACGGTTTTCGCCTGCTGTGGAAGAACTACCTTCTGGGGGCGGCCGGCTTGCTCAGCAACAACCGCCAGGAAAGTTCAGCCCGGTATGCCCCGCCAAAAAAGAAAAAATCGGATGAGGACGATCCGGCTCCCAGTTTTAAATATCTGAAGGCCGGGTTCCTGTTCGCGCATGAGGCTGCCGCCATTACCAACGGCAGCAGCTACTCCCGCGCTGCCGGGCCGGGCCTCATCATCCTGCGTGGTGGCGAAACGATCTCTCAGGTGTTCGACCTGCGGCGGCAATCGCGCAAGCTGCCGGTCAGCGCTACTACTCGCGACGGTATCCCCGTCAAAACCAGCGTCTCCGTCACCTTCCAGGTGCGACGCCCAGCACCCGATCAACGCCGTCCGCGCTCCATCGAATCCGATATCATCCCCTATCCCTATGATCCCGGCGCGCTGTTTGAGCTGGCTTATTCCGCCAGCGTGGTCGACGGCCAACGACGTGACTGGACCGAACAGGTGGCTCCCCAGGCGGCGGCTCTGCTAATCACCGAGATCGGCAAGTTCACGCTGGACGAGTTGCTGATTAGTGGTGGCGCGGAGCCGTTGGGCATGGTCAAGGAAAGCATCAAGCGCAATCTGGAAGATCAGCAGAGCGATAGTAACCCGCAGATCTTGTCCAGGGGGATCGAGATCGTCGGTATCGGCGTCGGTCCGTTGGAGCTACCCAAGGAAATCATCGCCAAGCGTCTGTCCACCTGGCAGGTCGATTGGCAAAATCGCAGCGACTACGAGACGATCAGTGGCGATATCGAGGCACAACGCCTCTACCAACAGGCTCGTGTCCGTGCCCAGGTTGAAAATATCGAGAAACTCTTGCTCAACATCGAGGCCATGCAAGAGCAAGGTGGCGTTGCCTTGCACGATGCCGTCATGTTGCGACTGATGGAAGTGGCGGAGGCGATCTCGTCCGAACAAGCACTGACGTCGGGCGCGGCGCGATCTGCGCTGAAAAGCCTGACGAACGAGGCGACCAACGAGTTGCGCTTGGCCATGGGCACGGAGAACGACGGGAAGTGACGGCATGGCTGTGAGCGCTCAATCACAACGTCGCTCGCTCCGGCTAAAGCGTCCGGCAAACTGGCCGTGGTTCGTCCTGGCCATCCTGTTCATCGGCTATTGGGCGCTGATGAGTTCGATGGAGCGGGTCGATGCCAACGCGATCCTGGCCGGTTATTTTATGCCGGGACTGACACCCCTCCAGGTAGAGTCGGTCAATTTCAACCCACTGGTAACCGGGGCGGTGAAGATGTTCCATTGGCGCGTCTTGCGCCACTTCATTCCCCTCATCATTGGGTGGTGGCTGGCTGTTCAGGCTGCGATCAGCCTTATGCAAGTGCTCTATAACTGCCCCGACCGCAAGGCGGCGGCCGATTTCCTGGGTCGCCAACGTAGCGACCGGGGCGGCCATCCGGGCGAGCCTTTCACTGCACTGCCGGAGAAACTGGTTGAAGGGAAGGAGAAATCGATCTTGCTGGGCGTCGGTGGCCCGGTCCGGGTGCATATTCCTGACGGCTTCGCGGCCGTAACGGAGCGCAACTCCCGATTCTTGCGCGTGCTGCCGCCCGGAGCCTATAACCTGGAGCGTTTTGAGCATCTGTTCACTGTGGTCGATCTTCACCCGCAGGAAAAGACAGCCCGCGACGTGGCCATGCTGACAAAGGAGGGCATCCCCGTGCAGGTCGATGTCTCCCTGACCTTCAGCATTGATCCCGGCGGAGAGTCCGCCACCCACCGGCGGCCGTTCCCGTTTAACGAGGAGGCGGTGAAGAAAGCGGCCTATGGTGGTGCAGTGGGGGCGGACGGCAAGGTGTCGTCGTGGAGCGATGCCCCGCTGGGAAAGGTCAAGAAGATGGTGGCGAGTTCGGTAAGGGAGGATTCACTGGATGACCTCATCGCTGCTCCGAACCCGCGTGATGCCCATCATATGCTGACGCAGGAAGTCACGCGCAAGGTATGGGATCAGCTTCCCAAGGACGGCATCAAACCCCTGAGCTTGCGCATCGGCCGCCTGTCCCCGCCACCGGAAGTCAGTCGCCAATACATCGAGTTCTGGATGGCCAGTCAACGCAAAAAGGATTTGCTGGCCCGCGCCAACGGAACGGTCCAACTGTTGCAGGAAGTCGAAACCGCGCGCATCAGCGCTGAGATCGAAATGATCCAGGCTATCGTCGACGGCGTGCGCCAGGCCCAACAAGAGGCGGGGGCCAAACTCTCCGGCTATCTGGTGGCTTTGCGCCTGCTGGAAGCCCTGCGGAGAATGTTTGCGGCCTCCACGCAAAACCTGCAAAACGTGGGTGGCGATTCCGGGCAGCTTATATCGGACATCCATTTGCTGGATGAGAAACTGGCTGATCTGGGGAGCAACTTGCAAGCCCCGCCGAGAAAATTTATCCCATCCGGGTCGGGATGACGCCGCCGTTTGACAGACAGATAAATCATGGTTGCCGGAATTCCCAACACCAGTGAACAATCTCGCATCCTGGCGAGCGCGGATCAACTGCGTCCCGTGCGCGAGGCTGTGGGCGTGATCGACCGCCTGCTGAAGCTGCTTTTCACTGAGCCTCCGTCGCTGGATATCGTCACTGTCCAAGACGTCCTGGATCGCTATCCGCTGACCGGTCTGGGCGCGCCGGCGCTGGCGGCCATCGAGCAATCACGGCGGATCGTCCGCGCCGGTGGCGATTACGGGCAGGTCGGCTTGTGCGAATTCCATATCGGCCTGGTTTATCTCTATTGGGATGACGGCCGCGCGGCTGCCAATCAGTTTGCCGGGTCTCGCCAGCCGTGGTCGCTGGTGAATGATACGCCGGCGATGTGTCTGGCCCACTATGCTCAGGGACTGGGTTTGTACCACTCCTATCACAATGAGGCAGCCATGCTGCAGTTCGGCCGCGCCGAGCGCATGCTGGACAGGCCGACCATCGGCACGCAGGCCGAACGCTTCGCTGTGCTGGCGGCCGAGATGCGGCCGCTGCTGACGATCGCCCAGGAGACGCTGCGCGAGAGCCTCTGGCCCAGAGATCAGCAATCGGCCGAGGTACTGCAGGCGGGCTACCTGTCCGTTCCGGAGATGCAACAAACCGGAGAGTGGCCGGTCGGCGCACGACCGACGGCAACCCGTCCTTCCGCGTCCCGACAAGCGGTTGCTCAACCCGAAAGCCGGCTGGGAATGCGACGCGGGCCGGAACCGTCTGTCGAGCGACCGGAATGGGCCAAACGGGTGCCTCCGCCCATGTTCAGGCCTCCGGAAAGCTACAGTCAGGCTTCACAAGGGCCGGTCCCGGGCCATGTCACGGCCGACGACCGCTTTGGCTGGTATATCATCGCCGACAACAAGGGTGACTTCTTGCCGGAGATGGGTTCGGGCACGTGGTTGCTGGCCGACCTTAAGGTCGACGAACATGTGTCGAGTGAACGGGAGTATGTGGTAGTTGGCAGTTCGCGGGCTGATCTGGGTAGTGTCCTCGTCCAGGCCGTCTCGTACGCCAGCGCCTTGCCTTATTGCTATCTCGGATATCGGATCACCGACGATTCGTCGCCGAGCCTGGCCCGACTATTTTTGGACGAGACGGATGAGCCGTTGCCGGAAGAGGATGCGTTTGTGCTGGCGGTAGTCGAAGGGTTTTGGCAGGGGGCGAACGATCACGCCTCGAGGCGACATGAGTAGGCAGGAATGGGGGTATTCATGGCAAAGCATGTTCTTGTAATCGGCGCGACTTTGTTGGACACCAAAGGGATGCCGCTGGCCGGGCTGGAGCCGGGCACGTCAAATCCGGCCTGGATTCGGTCATCCCGTGGCGGCACGGCCCGCAACGTGGCTGAAAACCTGGCGCGACTGGGGGCCGAGGTGGTGCTTATCTCGGCCGTCGGCGACGATGCCGTTGGCCGCCAGTTGCTCATCCAGACGGCTGAAGCGGGCGTTAACCTCGATTACGTATTCATGCTGCCCGATCAGGCCACCGGCTCGTACATTGCCCTGCTGGAGTCGGATGGCCTGTTGTCGGTGGCCCTCGATGACGTGCGTGTGATGGAGTCGATCACGCCCGATTTTCTGAACCGGCAACGCAGCCTCTTCCGTGACGCGTCGATGGTCATGTTCGACGGCAGTCTGTCGGAGGCGGCCATGAAAACCGTCGTGCGACTGGCCAAGGAGTATGGCGTGCCCCTTTGCGCCGATCCGGCCTCGGCCCGACTGGCCTATAAAATCCGCCCCTACCTGGCCGATCTGGATCTGGTGGTTCCCAATCAGGTGGAGGAAGCCGAACTGTGCGAGGTTGATTTTCCCGGCTACGATCCCGAAGTCAGCCTGACGCTGGCGCGGCGGCTGCTGTCGGCCGGAGTCAACACGGTGGTGGTGACGTTGTCGGACTTTGGGCTGGATTACGCCACGGCCGATGAGATGGGCTATATTCCCCCGTCACATACCCAGATCGTCGATAGCACCGGCACGGGTGACGCCGTTACCGCGGCCATCATGTTTGGGCTGCTGAACGACCTGTCCATCATCGAGGCCATACGGCTTGGCGCGGCCGCGGCGGCGGTCACGCTCCAGTCGGCCGATACCGTCGTGCCCGATCTGAGTCTGGATATGTTATACGATCATTTAATCGTTTGACGGTGGCCGTGACGCCCGACGCGACCGTCCGCCGATCGCCTGTCTTTGGTCTGTGATCACCCATGAGTAATCTCCTCGGCATCATCATTTGTTTCGGCTATGTGTTTATCGTCATCGGCCTGGCCGAAGGGTTGCGCCGCCGGCAGGGCTACGGCTCCGACTTCACGCGCAAGGTCATCCACATCGGCGTGGGCATGATGAGCTGGTTCATCCCCTTCCTGTTCACGTCGCCGTGGCCATTTGTGTTCGCTTGCGTCGCGTTCATGGTCATCAACCTGATCGATTGGCGCTACGGGTTGATCGGCTCCATGCAGAGCAAGCACCGCAGTAACCTGGGCACGGTCTATTTTCCCTTTGCCGCGGCCGTGGCGGCCGTGGTGTTCTGGGAGCAGCCGCCGCTGATGGTGGCCGCGCTGATGCCTCTGACATGGGGCGATGGGCTGGCGCCGGTCATCGGGGCCGGGTATGGTCGTAATTTCTACCGCATCCACACCAGCACGCGCACGCTGGAGGGGTCGGCCGGTTTCTTCGTGGCCGGGCTGATCGCCACCTGGCTGGCGCTGTGGGTGATGCCGGGCGCGCCGGGGATCGCCCCGGCGGCGGCCGTCTTGCCCGCGCTGGTGGTCATGGTGGTGACAACCCTGATCGAGGCGGTATCGATTTGGGGGCTGGATAATCTGACGGTGACGGCCGCGGCGATCATGATCCTGAGTTTGTGGCCGTTTGCCTGAGCGGGTCGAGAGATTGGAGATGATGCGGGGCTAGTAGCCACCCTCACCAACCTTCATCGCCAATAAGCGGTACGAAGGCCACCGGCACGAGCCGCTCGTCGGTGCGGGTCGCTTCGTCCGGACGGGTGACGCGGATGAGGGTTTGCTGGTGCCGACTTTGGCCGACGGGCATCACCAGACGGCCGCCCACGGCCAGTTGGACCACCAGCGATTCGGGCACCGACGGCCCGCCGGCGGCGACGATGATCCCGTCATAAGGCGCGTGCTCCGGCCAGCCTTGCGTGCCGTCGCCATGCCGCACCCTCACATTGTCGTAGCCAAGCCGGGCCAGACGCTCGCGAGCGTAATCGGCCAGCTTGCGATGGCGTTCGACGGTGTAGACCTCGCGGACGATGCGGCTGAGGACGGCCGCGGCATAGCCCGACCCCGCGCCGATTTCCAGCACGCGATCCCCCGGCTGGAGCACCAGCGCGGCGATCATGTAACCGACGATATAGGGTTGAGAGATGGTCTGGCCCGCGGGGATGGGCAGGGGCGAATCATCATAGGCGTGCCGTCGATGGGATGGCAAGACAAACGCCTCGCGCGGGACGGTTCGCATGGCGGCCAGCACGGCCGGGTCGGTGATGCCGCGCCCCTGGATTTGCTGCGCCACCATCCTCTCACGCCGTTCAGGATAGTCGTCGCCGTGCGTCTCATCCCCCTGAATCATGGCCCATTGATACCACCGGCCCGGTTCTTGGGCAACTGCGTGGATACCGTGTCGGGTCGATCCTGTCAGCAGAGGCCGGTTTACCGTCGTTCCTCTTCCCTGTCGGTTCGCAGATCACAAACCTGCTTATGCAAAAGTCGAACTTTATTGCCATTTCGGCTTATAATTCGACGGGTTATCACAGGATCATCGGTTGGGGTTGATTATGGTTGGCCTGTTATGGCAAATATTCAATATTCTTAAAGAGATATTTCATCGCGTCATAAAATTGCCGGAATTGTTGCTGACGTTGTTGGGGCTTCGCTTCACCAAGAAGCTCAAATTGCGCGTCGTTGTGCTTCGCGACGAGCGCGGGTTGCCGCTGGCGGGCAATGATGAGGTTCTGCCGGCATACGAGGAGGCGCGGCGGCTCCTGGCCCGGACGTGCGGGGTGATTGTCGAACCGGCCGGTTGGGAAGTTGTGACCGCGCCCCATGCCGCGCCGCGGGCGGCTCTGGATGTCCGCTGCACCGATGGCGCCTGGCAGGACGACCTGGGCCAGGCGGGCGCGTTCTATCGCAGCCTGATGGCGACGACGACAGCCGGGACACTGCTGGGCTATGGGCAGCCGGTGACGGTCTTCATCGTGCGCTCGATTTCCACTCACAACGGTTGTTCGTTGGGCGCGGCGACCGACTATGTGACGGTGGAGGCCAAGGTGCTGAAGGGCACGCGACGCTTGCTGCTGCATGAGGTGGCCCATGCTTGCGGCCTGTGGCACTCCAAACGGCCGAATAACCTCATGATTCCCAAGGGGCCGGGCGAGGAACTGACCGGCTGGCAGGCGGCGATACTGAGGACGTCGAGACACGTCACTTATTTGTAATGACGAATGACGAGTGACGAATGACGGATGGCGAGAGCAGGGGTTCCTTTCTCGCTCCTTGTTCTATCACTCTCTCTTCATTCGTAATTCGTAATTCGTAATTCGTAATTGAAAATCATGACCAAACATTACGGCGGACAAAGCATGGTGGCTCCTTTGCAGACGGTTCTGGTGCGGCGACCGGACGAAGCCTTCGGCGCGGCCGACCCCTTGCTGTGGCATTATGCCGGGCAACCTTATCTGCCGCTGGCCCAGAGCGAGCACGACGCGTTCGTCAATACCCTGCTCGGCAACGGAGTCGAGGTGGTCTATCATGCCGAGCCGCTGCCCGACCACGCCGATGCCATCTTCGTCCACGATCCGGTGCTGATGACTGACCGCGGCGCCATTATCCTGCGCATGGGCAAGCCGCTGCGCGCCGGCGAGGAGGCGGCGATGGAGGCGACATTGCGTCGGCTGGGCGTGCCCATCCATTACCGGCTGAGTGGCGAAGCCACGGCCGAAGGCGGCGATCTGCTGTGGCTCGACGAGCGCACTCTCTGCGTTGGGCTGGGTTTTCGCACCAACGCCGCCGGGTTCGCCCAACTGGGAGAGGCGCTGGCCGGGTCGGGCGTCGAACTGGTTCCGGTTCAACTGCCTTATTTCGAGGGGCCGGAGGCCTGCCTGCACCTGATGTCGATCATCAGTATGGTGGATGACGATCTGGCGGTGGTCTATCGGCCGTTGCTGCCCGTGCCGTTCTATCGGCTGCTGGTGGAGCGCGACATACGGCTGGTCGATGTGGACGATGAGGAATTCGTGACGATGGGCACGAACGTGCTGGCCATCGGGCCGCGCAATTGTCTGATGCTGGAGCGCAACCATATGACACGGGCCGCGCTGGAAGAAGCGGGCTGCCGGGTGGCAACTTACCGTGGCGACGAGATGTCGCTGAAGGCCGAGGGCGGGGCCACGTGCCTGACGCGGCCGATTTTGCGGAGCCGAGGGTAGAGGACGACATGCCACGAATCAAGGAACTGGGAATTTATGAGGGCACACTGCCCCGCGGAGCGCGCAACGCCATCAGCGACGTGCCGGGCGTGCTGGTGGGTCATTTCACCCTGAACGCGGGCGAGGGTGTGGCCGATCCCCATTGGCGACCGGGCAACGGCCCTTTCCGTACCGGCGTGACGATCATCCTGCCCCACGACGGCAATCTGTATGAGGAGAAGGTCTGCGCGACGGTGCACACCATCAACGGCTTCGGCAAGCCGACCGGGTTCGAGCAGGTGCGCGAGCTGGGCACGCTGGAGACGCCCATCGCCCTGACGGGGACGATGAACGTGCCGCGCGTGGCTGACGCCCTGATGACCATCGCTGCCGAAGGCTCTCCCCATATCGGAGTGGGCTTTCCCGAACGGGGCTGGCCGGGCTACGCCAGCGTCAACCCGCTGGTGGCGGAGACGAGCGACGGCTATCTGAGCGACCTGCAGGCGCGGCCGATCGGGCTGGCGGAGGTTCGGGCTGCGCTGGCCGCGGCCTCGGTCGATGTGACCGAAGGCGCGGTGGGAGCCGGCGCGGGCACGAGTTGTTACGGCTGGAAAGGGGGTATCGGCACTGCCTCACGCGTCCTGCCGGAGCGAGCCGGCGGCTACACGATCGGGGCGCTGGTACAGACGAACTTTGGCCGGCCGGAGGAACTGATGATCTGTGGCGTGCCCGTGGGGAAGCATTTGCGGCCCCCGGAGGCGCAACCGGGCGACTCCTCTTCCTCCCAGCCGCCTCGCGCCCCGGCCGATCTGGGTGGTTCGATCATGATCATCCTGGCGACCGACGCGCCACTGGACGCGCGCGGACTGGGGCGGTTGTGCCGGCGGGCGGCATTTGGGCTGGCGCGAACGGGCAGCAATTGCCACGGCGGAAGCGGTGATTTCGTCATCGCCTTCAGCACCGCGAACCGCATCCTCGACCGGCCGGAACCGCCGGTCGCCTCGCGCCCGGTCATCGACGAGCAACCGCTCATGAGCTACTTCTCGACGGCGGTCATCGAGAGCGTGGAGGAGGCCATCTACAACAGTCTGCTGATGGCGCGGACGGTGGTGGGGCGCAATGGGCATGTCCGCTATGGTTTGCCGCCGGAAGAAGTGGCGCGCATCGTCCGGCAACATCGGCCGCACTAATTGAACTCTGCCATTCTTACTGATTTCATATACTGTTTGTCGTAAAATTATTGTCATGAGATTAGTCATGCGTTCCAAGATTCACAAGGCGACGGTCAGACAGGCCGACGTCAACTATATCGGCAGCATCACGATCGATGAAGATCTGATGGATCGCGTCGGTCTGTGGCATTATGAAAAGGTGCTGGTCGTCAGCAACACCAGTGGCGCGAGACTGGAAACCTACGCCATCCCCGGCGAGCGCGGGACGGGCGTCATCAATATGAATGGCTCGGCCGCGCATCTGATCAAGGCGGGCGAGGAGATCATCATCATCGGCTTCGAACTGACGGGAGTGCCGGTTAAGCCCCAGCAGATTTTGGTGGACAAGGACAACCGTTACGTGCGCGATCTGTAGAAACAACGACATAGGCGGATTCCTGAGGTCCAGCCATTATTTAAACGACTCAAACGATTTTGAGAAGCCGGGCCATGCGAAAGAGGCCCGGCTTTTTTCATTGGTTCATTTTCAAGTTGTTGACCTGGATCAATTTCATCGGCGGCTATTACCGCTATGATGAAAGTATGTTTGAAGCGCCGTTCCGAAGGGACGTGCAAGCGAGGTTACCATGAAAATCGGACTATTCTACGGATCCAGCACGGGCAATACCCAGATGGATGCGAACATCATCAAGGAAAGATTTGACGAACATACGCCGGGTTTGGTGGAGATATTCGATATCGCCAAGGTAGAGGTAGAGGCCATGTTGCCCTACGACGATCTGATCCTCGGCGCTCCCACCTGGAACATCGGCCAGTTGCAGGACGATTGGGATATCAAGTTTGAGCAACTCGACAGGCTGGACCTGACCGGCAAGCGAGTGGCGATCTATGCCCCGGGCGATCCGGTGGGGTATCCCGATAACTATTGTGACGCGATGGGCATGCTCGGCCGCAAGGTCGAAGAGCGCGGGGCCGAGCTGGTGGGCTTCACCGATGCCAGCGACTATAACTTCAGCCATTCTCTGGCGGTGGAAGACGGCGTGTTCCTGGGCCTGCCGCTGGATGACGATAACGAACCGGGCCTGACCGAGGACCGTATCCGCGATTGGGTGGCGCAGTTGGTGGTCGACTTCGGCGTCGATGAGTTGGTCGCGGCCTGACAATTGACATAACGATCCCCAAAACAGTGAATTTTACCGATTGGAGCGGATGAGGCGCTTTTTGACTGGCGCCTATCCGCTCCTTTTTGTTTGCTGATAGCGGCCGTCCCTGCCGCTCGCCCGACGGCAATGGGTTACAATAGGCCGCCATGCACGAATTTCTGGAACTGATTCACTCGCGTCGCTCTATACGGCGCTATGAGGCGCGGCCCGTCCCGGCGGATCTCGTCGAGCAAATTCTCGCCGCCGCCATTCGGGCGCCGTCGGCCCACAACCGGCAGCCGTGGCGTTTCGTCGTCGTCGAGGAAGGCGCGGTGAAACGGCGGCTGGCAGCGGCGATGGGCGAGCGGTTGCGAGAGGACCTGGCGGCCGATGGCCTGTCGCCGGAGCTGATCGAGCGCGATGCCGGTCGCTCCTATAACCGGATCAGCGGCGCGCCGCTGATTGTTTTGCTATGCCTGACGACGGCCGACATGGACGTCTACCCCGACGAACGGCGCGCGCGCAACGAGGCTATCATGGCCGCGCAGAGCGTGGCCATGGCCGGACAGAATATGTTGCTCGCTGCTCATGCCCTGGGGTTGGGCGCGTGCTGGCTGTGCGGCCCGCTGTTTTGCCCGGCCACTGTGCGTCGGGAGCTTGCCCTGCCCGACGATTGGCAACCACAAGGGCTGGTGACGATAGGGTACCCGGCTGAAACAAAAGAAAAGACGCGCCATCCGTTGGAATCGCGCGTCCTGTATCGCTAGGCTCGAAGGCTTGCGGACGATCTAGAAGACGATCGCCTCGATGACCGGCCGCTTGCGCGTCTCGTCATAGAGATATTTGTTGAGAGCCGACTCGATCTGGCCGTCGGTGATCTCGCGCCCGGCGTTGTGGGCTTCGCGAACGGCGCGAGCGATGACCTCTTCCGCGCCCTGCAGCAGTTCCTCGGCTTCCTTCTCGTTGACGAAGCCGCGCGTAGTCAGCCGCGGCCGTCCCTGCAACTCGCCCTGGCCGTTGGTGCGGGCGACGGCGAAGAAGTAGCCCGCCTGGGCCAGCCGGTCGCGGTCGCGCACCTCCGCCCAGCCGATGTCGCCCACGCCCGCGCCGTCGACGAAGACGTAGCCGCCCGGCAGCCGGTCGCGCACGGTCATGGAGTAGGGCGTCAGATCGATGGGCGTGCCGTTTTCCACGATGGCGATGCGCTCCTGGGGGATGCCCAGCTTCTCGGCCATCTCGGCATGAAGCTTCAGATGTCGCAATTCGCCGTGGACGGGGATGAGGAACAGCGGCCGGATCAGATTGATCAGCAGCTTCATCTCTTCCCGGCTGGCATGGCCGGAGACGTGGACCTTGGCGACGCGGTCGTAGAGAACCGTCGCCCCGCGGCGATAGAGCTGGTTGATGGTGCGATAGACCAATTCTTCGTTGCCGGGGATGGGGTGGGCGGAGAAGACAACCGTATCGCCCGGCTCGATGCTGAGCTGGTTGTGCCGCCCGCGCGCCAGACGGCCGAGCACGGCCGAAGGCTCTCCCTGGGAGCCGGTGACCATGATGACCACCTGGCTGGGCGGCATCTTCACCGCCTGCCCCAGATCGACGATGAGATCGTCGGGCAGCTCCAGATATCCCAGGTTGCGGGCGATCTTGATGGCGTCGCGCATCGAGCGGCCGGCGATGGCCATCTTGCGATTGGATTTGAGCGCTGCCGCGGCCGCGATCTGCACGCGCGAGATAAGCGAGGCGAAGGTGGCTATAATGATTCGCCCTTGCGCGTTGCGAAACACCTCTTCGAACCCTTCCAGCAACTCCATTTCCGACTCGGTCCAGCCCGGCCGGTCGGCGTTGGTGCTGTCTGCCAGCAAGGCCAGCACGCCGCGTTGCGAGAACTCGGCCAGCTTGGCGAAGTCGGGCGGCCAGCTGTCGATGGGTGTATGGTCGAATTTATAGTCGCCGGTGTGGACGATGAGGCCGACCGGCGTGGTGATGCCGAAGCCGACGCAATCGGGGATGCTGTGGGCCACGTGGAACGGCTCGATCTTGAACGGGCCGATCTCAATGACCTCGCCCGCCCGGAAGGAGACGAGATCCACCTCGTGCAGGTTTTTGGATTCACGCAGCTTGTTTTCGATCAGGCCCAGCGTGAGCGGCGTGCCGTAGATGGGCGCATGGATATCATCGACCAGATGCGGCAACGCGCCGATATGGTCTTCGTGTCCGTGGGTGATCAGGATGGCCCGGACTTTGGAACGCCGATCGCCCTCCATGAGATAGTTATAGTCGGGGATAATGAGATCGACGCCGAGCATGTCGTTCTCGGGGAACATGACGCCCGCGTCGACGATGAGGATATCGTCCTCATACTCGATCACGGTCATGTTCTTGCCGATCTCGCCCAGGCCCCCGAGGGGCAGAATACGTAATGCATTTGTCATATGGTTAAAAATTGTAGGAACTTTTGTTATCGTCGTCAAAGCGGCCGACCTAACCCGGTCCGCGCGCCTAGAGGGCGGTTGATTGCTGAATGAAAACCCATAGCAGGAAGATGAGGATGACCATCACGGCCGTCAGAACCAGCATGAGAGGCCACATCCGGGGAGGGCGTTCGGCCGCCGCCATGACGGGCATGGGGCGGGCAGACACAGGCTGGGCGACGGCGACCGGCGGCGAGACAACCGGTCGCGGCCGGTAGATCGTGTCCATCATCGCCTCTACGTCGGCCGCCGGCCTCGCCTCGTCCGGCAGGAACTCCGGACGGGGGCCGTTCTGCACGATGGCGACGGTGATGTTGTCCTCGCCGCCGCGCTCGCAGGCCAGCTGAACCAGAGCGTCGGCCGCATCAT
>CAZZJN010000003.1:27245-35528 GCA_964654505.1 uncultured Ardenticatenaceae bacterium
TTGTCCTCGCCGCCGCGCTCGCAGGCCAGCTGAACCAGAGCGTCGGCCGCATCATCGGGCGGCGCGGCAAGCAGGATCGCGGCGATCTCGTTGTCATCGACGTGGCGGGTCAGGCCGTCGGAGCACAGCAGCAACAGGTCACCTGGCGCCAGATCGATCTCGAACAGGTCGATAGGCGGCCTGCTCTCCGAGCCGATGCTGTAGAGGATGACGTTCTTGTAGGGATAGATGGCGGCCTCGGCCGGAGTCAGGGCGCCTTCTTCCACGAGGCGGGCGACGAGGCTCTGATCGCGCGTCACCTGTACCAGAGAGCCGCCGCGCAGCAGATAGGCGCGGCTATCGCCTACGTTGCCGATGTAGGCGCGGCCCTCCTGGACGACAGCGGCCACCATCGTCGTGGCCATCCGGCGGCTGTCGTCGCGCTCGGCCGCCAGCTTGCGCAGGTCGGTATTGGCCGCCTGCATCGCTTCGATTAGCCGGTGGCCCCAGCCCTCATCGTTGTCCGATTGCAGATAATGGTACCGCGCGCGTTCCCCGGCATAGCGGCTGGCGACCTCGCCCGCGTCGGCGCCGCCGACGCCGTCGGCCACGATATAGAGGCTGCCGTGAAGCAGGCGGTCGTCGGACGACAGGGGTTCGTAGACGGCGACGAAGTCTTCGTTGTGACCTCGCACCAGGCCGGGATCGGTGCGCCAGGCGGCCGTTAGTGGGGCGGTCGCTTCCATCGAGGGCACTATAGCGGGATCGGAGGCGGCAAGCAAGGCTTTTAATCCGACGATTGCATGACGAAAGAGTGAATAAGTAAAAACGCCGCGACCGGTGGCCGGTCGCGGCGTTTTTTGGAGGAAGAAAATGAGCTTCGGACTTGCTGCCTGCTCTACTGACCAGACAGCGCGGCCGCCTCATTTCTTACTTGCGAACAGCGGGCAGGAAGGTCATGAAGTCACGCAGGACGAAGATACGGGCTTCATTGTCGGCCGGCGAGCCGGGGCCATACAGCCACAGGACGCCGTGTTCGGTTGCGTTGAGCTGATCCGTGTAATCCTCAAATGCGTAATCGACCGGGTCGGATTGCGCGTCCAGTTCGACATAGCCGGCATCGTCTTCGCCGAACACGGTGAAGAACCGCTCGCCCAAAGGCACGATGTTCATCCCGGCGATGTAGTCTGTCACCGCACCGGAGTAGTATCCATCGACCGCGAGGACCTGAGCATCCATCGACGTCGTGAGGAGGTCGTCGGCGTCCATGCCGATCTGCTCGGCGCAGAACGTCAGCACTGTGTTCGCGCTGTTGGTGTTATGGGTGGTGAAGAAATATGCCGTCGCGTCGGAGGTCGCTACGTCCAGCACGTTCGTGACGTTTCTGGTGTCCGTCGGGAAGTTAACGGGATAGTTGTAGACGGCATAATCCACCTCACCATCCCCATCGACATCCAGATCGACCTCGAAGATCGCGCCCGGATTGGCCAGCGATTGCCGCTCCCAGGTGTTGACGGCAAAAGCCATCACAAACGAGTCATTGGCGCTACAGACTCCGGCGTCGACCGGGTAGGTCTGGACGCCGAAGTACTTCAGGTCGTTGACGAGCAGGTTAGCGCCGGGCTGCGTGGACTGGCCCAGCCGGGGGCTGATGCCGAGCAATGAGAAAGTATCGATGTAGGCCCCGGCCTTGCTCGCGTTTAGAACGGTCTTGGCCTCCTCATCGACCTGCATATCGACGGCGCCGCGCGGCAGCACGTGCCAGGACATGTGGATATCGTTGTCCGATCGGCCTGCCTCGGTGAACCGGATGTAGCCGTCGTACTCGTTGAACGTTAGCCTGGCCGGGTTGTTGCCCTGGCCGCCGCTGTTCATGACCCACGGGTGCAGCGCGTGCTCTTCGTTTTGCTCCACGGTCATCTCGACGGTGATGGTCGTGCTGCCGCCGGCCGGAACCGTTACCTGATCCGGCAAGGAGATCGCGACTTCACCACCTTCGTCATTGGCAAAGCGATACTCAACCGAGGTGTCGTAGGTGATCTCTGCGGCCGAGTAGTTGTGGACGACGACGTCGCGCGACCACGAAGCGCCATCGGGGACGTCATGGAAGCCGAAGGACAACGAACCGGACTTGCTTTCGGCGTCCCAGGCGGCGGCCGACGAAGCCACGGCCCGATCGACGCGAACCTCGCCCCCGCCGATGCGGGTGATCGGAGCCAATGTGCTGCCGGTCGGCGTCACACTATTGGCGATGTTGGTCTCGGCCGTGTTCATCAGAATCGCCTTGACCTCAGCCCAGGTGTAGTCCGGATTGGCCTGCATCACCAACGCTGCCGCGCCGGAGACCATCGGGGCCGCGCCGGACGTGCCGCCGAAGACGGTTGTGCCGTCGCCGGTGCCGTACTCGGCCGACAGCGATGCGCCAGGAGCGCCGATATCGGGCTTCGACAGATTGGTCCCCATGCCCGGGCCGCGGCTGCTGGAGCCGACCATGCTCTGCACGAGACTGATGTTGTCGGCCGGGTCGAAGGCGACTGTGACGCCGCCGGCGACATTGGCCTTCAGCTTGGCGGCATCGGCCTGGGTGATGGTGAAGCCGGGGATGTCGTCGGCATAGTCGCCGCCGCCGAAGGCGAAGATGTAGGGATCGCCCGGGGCGACCATACCGATGATACCAGCCTTGCCGCCGCCGTAGGCGATGTTATTGATCTTGACGCTGGCCGAGCAGGCGCCCCGGTCGACGTAGATGATCTTGCCGGTTAATGAGCCGGGCGGATATGGGGCATCAGCCGGGTCGACCGAATTAACATCCTCGCCCAGCGAACAACCCAGCAGTTGGCCGCCCGCGCCGTCACCGTACTGGAGTGGCGCCTCGAGCTTGGCGGAGAATTCGCCGGACCATGGCTGATAACCGGCCTGATAGACCCCGGCGATGCTCGCGGGGGTCTTGACGGTCAGGACCGGCATGGAGGCCGAGGGCACGGCCGTCTGGGCCACAGCCAGAGCCGAGGGCGCGCCGGCGGGCGTGCCGTGGATGTAGGGCAGGTCGCCGCCGTTACCGGCCGAGGCGACCGTCAGAACGCCAACAGCGCTGGCGTTCTCGACCGCGAACGAGGAGTCGTCGGCTACGGCGTCGCCCATGTTGCTGCCCAGGGACATGTTGATGATGTCCACCCGGTCATCCATGTTGCCGTCGCCGTTGGGGTCGAGGGCGAAATCCATACCCTGGAGCATGGCGATGCCCGAGCAGGAACTGCTGACGGAGGAGCAGACCTTGACGGCATACAGATCGACGCCGGGGGCCACGCCGGAGGCGCCGGGGGTGATGCCGCCGATGATGTCGCCGACATGTGTGCCGTGGCCGCCCTCAGGACCGGCATCCAATGGATCGGGATCAGGCTCTTCGGCCGTATTCGGCCAGTTCGATCCGACAAAGTCATACCCGCCGACGACCTTGGCCGTTGGGAAGGTGCCTTCCTCGATGATCGTCGGGTCGTTGTTGAGGAATTCATCGACATCACCGGAACCGCCGAAAGCGACGTGGGTGTAATCGATACCACTATCGTTCACCGCGACCTTGATGCCGGTTCCGTCAAAGCCCAGGGCCTGGACGGCCGACGCGCCGATATAAGGCACGGTTTCCGACAGGTCCAGCTCATAGTCGATGACCGGATTGATGGACTGGACGTTGGGGTTGCGGGCCAGCGCGCTGAGCGCGGAAGCGTCGATATACATGAAGACCGCGTTCAGAGCCATGCGCGTGCGACCCATATCTTTGAAGTTCGCGTCGAGCGCGCGGGCCGCGGCGAGGACGCCGGCCTGCTGCGCGTCGATAGCGTCCAGCGCGGCTGTCGCGTCGGCTGAACGCTCGCCACGAGCGAAGCGTTCGGCCATCGACGGTTGGGTCAGGCGGACGACCACTCGCTGGGTGCCGGTGGCGCCGACCAGGCTGCTATTCAATTTGACCGGAGAAACGGTGTTCTCAAGGGTGATGGGCGCATCCAGTTTCGCGTCTGCGAGGTATGCGGGAAGCGCCCGTTGGCTGGAGTTGCCCGGGCCAGGCCGAGAGGTGCTCTGGGCCAGAGCGATGGAAGCTGTCAGGGCCATCAGACTCAGGATGGTCAACAGCTTGAGAGTTCGCTTCATAGAGGTTTTCATGATCAAGTTTTGCCTCATTCTGTGAAATTGGTTGTGTGAGATCGATCTAACATTTTCCCCGGCATGCCGTCAGGCATTGATGACCGGGATGCGGGGACTGATTCGACACTATAGATCCTGTTTGGTTCGGCAGCACCTCCTTGCTCCTTGAGCTACATAAGCCTTGCTTCCGGGAGGGCGAGCGAAGGCGAATGTCTGAGCGGCATAATCCACTTCCGAATCAAATTGCCGGCCAAGCATAAAAAGGGGAGTTATTGTGGTTGTGTTTTATGGATATGCATGACAAGCAGATGATGGATCTTCGTGGTTTCTGCGAGTTTCATCTTACCTCACTCTCCGGATGTCAACAACTATTAATGGGGACAAAAAAGGGGCATTTTCGGTCAGTGCAGCTGCATGATCACGATCGGCCGTCTTCTGGACACCATCCAAAACAATCGTACAATTCAGGCACAGGGCGTTGATGGCGCTTGCGGCGCCTGATTCGCGATCAACTATCGCGCGCCCGAAGAAATTTTCGCGCCGCCGGCTGCTTTCGGCCCGGCGGAACCACTGTTCTTCAAGGAGGTTGGAGAAAATGGAACGTTTGAAACGCGACTTTAGCACGATATCGTTGGCCATGATACCGGTGGCGATCGCCATCAATATCGTCGTCGGTCAAATCGTGAAAGTCCTTAAACTGCCGCTTTATCTGGATTCGATCGGCACGGTGTTCGTCGGCGCCGTCGCCGGCCCCTGGGTCGGCGCTCTGGCCGGCCTTCTTTCCAACATCGTTTGGGCCTTGATATTCGGCGACTTCACCAACACGGTTCCCTACGCGCCGGTTGCCGCGGCGATTGGCTTCCTGGCGGGCGTGTTCAGCAAGTATGGCTGGTTCAAGAGCTGGTGGAAAGCCGCCCTGGGTGGCGCGATCACCGGCGTTGTGGCCTCGCTGCTGTCCGCGCCCATCACGTTCTATCTGTTCGGCGGCGTCGTCGGCACGGGTATGGACATCGTCACCGCCGCCTTCCGCAGCCAGGGATTCGGCATGCTGGCCGCGAACTTCATGCAAGGGCTGGCGACCGACCCGTTGGACAAGGCCATCTCTTTCCTGGTCGTGTACCTGATTTTGCGCGCGCTGCCGTCCAGATATATCGACCGTTTCTCAAGGGCCGAAGATATTCGCTGAGTACCTGATCGAAAGGGTATCTCACTGGTGGAGCATGATCCGGGCCTGACCGGTGGGCGTTTGACGCCCTCTATCACCGGCCAGGCCTTCGCGAAACAGGTGTGAAATCAGGGGTAGAGTATGAGCGGCAGGTACGGCCTGTACGTTGAACGACAAACGGGAATCCACCGCCTTCATCCCCTGACCAAGCTCGTCTATGTGCTGACCTGTCTGCTGGTCGGGTGGCTGATTCCGGGCGCCTGGTCGCCTTATTTCGTGTTGCTGATCGGGATCGTTCCGGTGGCCCTGATGGGCGAGGTGCTGCCCCAGGTCTTCCGGAATACGGTCAAGACGGTCGCGCCCTTCGCGCTCTCCCTGTTCATCATTCAGGGCTTGTTCTGGACGGGCGGCACAGTGGTGCAGCAGCTCGGACCCTTCTCCCTGAAGGCCGAGGGGCTGTGGTTCGCCGTTCGCGGGACGGGCCGGATCCTCGTCGCCGTCAGCGGCTTCCTGTTTCTTAACTATACGACCCGCTCGGATGAGTTGATGCTGGCCCTCAGTCAGAAAGGGTTACCCAACAGCATCTCATATGTCGTCCTCAGCACGCTCCAGATCGTCCCGCGGTTTCAGCAAAAAGCGAACACCATCCTCGACGCCCAACGCAGCCGCGGGCTGGAGACGGAGGGCAGCTTCCTGGTCAGGACGCGGGCGCTCCTGCCCATGGTTCTGCCCCTGCTGCTGGGCAGCATCGTCGACATCGATGAGCGGGCCATCGCCCTCGAAGTGCGGGCTTTCGGCCGCCAGGGGCCGCGCACCAGCCTTCTGACATTGCGCGATACCGCCGCGCAACGGGGCGCTCGTTGGTTCATGGCCCTGGCGGTGGTTGTCGTGATCGGCTGGCGGCTCTGGCTGTGGCTGGCTCCGAGGTTCGCGGCATGATCCGGCTCTCCGACGTCACCTATTCCTATCCACGGGGAACCGCGCCCGCGCTGAGCGATCTCTCGCTCGAGATTCCCGCGGGACAGTTCTGCGCCGTCATCGGAGCCAACGGCGCGGGCAAGACGACGCTCTGCGCGACGCTGGCCGGCTTTGTGCCCCACTTCTACCGCGGGGATCTCTCCGGCGATGTGACCGTGGCCGGGATCAACCTCCCCGAATCGTCGCCGGCCGAGATAGCCGGGACGGTCGGACTGGTGTTCTCCAATCCGTTCAATCAGATCACCGGCGCCCGTTTCTCCGTCCGTGAGGAAGTAGCGTTCGGGCTGGAGAACATGGCCGTGCCCGTGGCCGAGATGGAGTCGCGCATCGAGGAGATTTTGCGCTTCGTCGGGCTGGAAGGGCTGGCCGACCGTTCTCCCTTCGCGCTGTCGGGCGGCCAGCAGCAACGGCTGGCTATCGCCTCGGTGCTGGTGATGCGGCCGAAAGTCATTGTCCTTGATGAACCGACCTCGCAGCTGGACCCGGTCGGCTCGCGAGAGGTTTTCACCGTGTTGCGCGATCTGGCCGCAGCCGACGACGCGACCGTCTTCCTGGCCGAGCAGAAGCTGGAGTGGGTCGCCGCCTTCGCCGACCGGGTGATCGTGCTTCATCAGGGGCGGCTGGTGGCCGATGGCCTGCCGGCTGAGATCCTGGCTTCGCCGGACCTGGAGCGCTACGGACTGGAGCCGACGCGCTATACCCAGGCGGCGCGTGCCGCTCAGGCGGCCGGACTGCGCCCCGCGGACGCCCCCCTGCCGGTCACACTGGAGCAAGCTGTGGAGTTTTTCCGTTGAACCTGATCATCGACGACGTGAGTTTCACCTATCCTGCCGGGGCCGAGGCCTTGCGCGGGATCTCGCTGCAAATCGGGGAGGGCGAGGCCGTCGCCATCGTCGGCGAGAACGGCGCGGGCAAGACGACGCTGGTGAAGCATTTCAACGGCTTGCTCAAACCCACCCGCGGCCGCGTGACCGTGGGCGATTGGGATACTCAGACGCACACGGTGGCCAGGATGGCCGCGCGCGTCGGCTATGTCTTCCAGAACCCCGACGACCAGATCGTCGAGCGAACCGTGGCCGATGAAGTCGCCTTTGGGCCGCGCCGACTGGGGCAATCGGAGGCTGATGTGGCGGCCAATAGCGCGGCGTCCCTGGCGATGGTCGGGTTGAGCGACGAGGCGCAGACCCATCCTTACGATCTGAGCGCACCGCAACGCAAGCTCGTGACCCTGGCCTCCGTGCTGGCCATGCGCACGCCGATCGTCATCTTCGACGAACCGACCATGGGCCAGGACGCGCGCGGCGTGGCCCTCATCGGCGCGATCATCGAGGAGCTGAAACGCGAAAAGCGCACGGTGATCATCATCACCCATGACATCGACTTTTGCGCCGCCCACTTCGAGCGGGTTGTGGCCATGGCCGACGGCCGTGTGCTGATCGACGGTCCGGCGGCCGATGTGCTGACTCGCGCCGATCTGTTGGCCACGACCAACGTCGAGCCTCCGCAGCTCATTCGACTGGCCCAGGCGCTGGGGCTATCGGCCGCGCCTCTGACCATTGATGGACTGATCGCCACTTTGCAAGGACAATAACCGGAGCAGTTGCCAAGCATCCGCGGGCAAAATTCTATACGTCACTCACAGGAGCTTCCATGGTCATCATCCTTGGAGATATATTGGCGGACTACGCCATTCGAGTCGAACAGCTGCGCATCGCGCCGAAGGACTTGCAGCGCGTCTCCTATCTGGCCCTGGGACCGGGCGGGGCTTGTAATGTGGCGATCATGGCCTCCCATTTGGGGCTGTCGGTCAGCGCGTTGGGCGAGGTCGGCCAGGACCTGTTCGGCGAGATCGTCCTGGAGGGGCTGGTGGCTGAGGGAGTCGACGTCTCGCGCGTGATCGTAACGCCGGAAGCGCGCACCCCGGTGGCCAACGTGCTTGTCGATGAGCAAGGTGAGCCGGCCTATTTGGGCTTCCCCGGCAGCCTGCGGGTCATGACCCTGCCCGATGAATGGCGGCCGTT
>CAZZJN010000003.1:35628-49966 GCA_964654505.1 uncultured Ardenticatenaceae bacterium
TGGGCTTCCCCGGCAGCCTGCGGGTCATGACCCTGCCCGATGAATGGCGGCCGTTCATCGGCGAAGCCCAGGCGCTCTATACCGACGGCTGGGTTGACCAGGCGGGCGAGGTGGACCTCCTCATGGAGGCGTTGCGCGTCGCCCACGAGGCGGGCGTACCTTCGTTCTTCGATCCCGGCCCCGGCAATCCCAAGATCGATAACCGCTGGCATGTGGAGGCGGCCGCGCTGGCGACGGTTCTGCTGGCAACCGAGGAGGAGGCCCGCCGCTTGTCGGGCGAGGCCGATCCCGTCAACTCCGCGCGCAAGCTGTTGGACGGGGGCTGCCGCCTCGTTGTCATCAAGCGTGGCATGGCCGGCTGTTTTCTGTTGACGGCCGACAAGCTCCATATCGCGCCCGGCCTGCCGGTCAACGCGCTGGATGCCACCGGCGCGGGCGACAGTCTGGGGGCGGCGGTGATGTACGGCTATCTCAACCGGTTTGACCTGGAGAAAATGGGCGATCTGGGCAACGCCACCGGCGCAGCCAAGGTATTGAAGCTGGGCACAGGCCACAATATGCCGACGGTGGCCGAAGTGAACGCCATGCTGGCGCGTTTCGGCTCGCGGGTCAAACTTGAGGATTAACCGCCTGATTCGCCGGACAAGAACCGGCGCAACGAGAGTTAGCGTTCGTAGCAGGTGAATTGCTGCCCCAGGCCGCCAAGCGCGTGGGGGTCGAAGTAGAGCGCGTTGAGGTGCAAGCCGATAGCCGGCTCCAGCGGGCCGCCCTCGACAAGGCTGCTGAACGGCCGGTCGCCCAACAGGCGGTGGGCCGTGGTCACATACAGGCGGTCGATCATATTGTCGGCCAGCAACAGATGATGAACCTGCGGCCCGGTGGCCATATAGATAGTGCGATAGCCAAGTTCGCCCAAGGCGTCGATGGCGTCCTTGCCCGACACGGCTGATTCTCCGGCGATGGCGATATGGCCGCCCTCATCCTCCAGCCTGCGGCGACGTTCTTTATCGGCTGTGGCGTGGGTGATGATGGTGACTTTCCGGCCGGATTGCGTCAGAAACGGCGGGATAGTGAAATTGAGACTGTTGCTGACGATCGCCAGATCGGGATAGGCGGGCAGGCCGCGTTCGGCTCGCCAGCGGCCGAGATCTGCAAAGCGCGGCTCGTCGTAGATGCGCAAAATTTCCTGGACCTTCCCTTCACCATATTCACGCAGATAGCGGCCGCTGCTGATGATGATATCCGACTGGGTAGCAAGCTCCTGGAACATCCGCCAGTCGCGGTCATTGACGGTGTCCTTGGGCACTACCATCCCCTTGTTGTCCCGTTGCGGCACGGCGATGCGGCCGTCGATGCTGACGATGTAGTTGGTGTAGACGAAGGGGCGGCCGAGCCGGGGACCGAATTGCCGCAGATCGTGTTGCAGATACAGCCCCTCCAGGCTGACTTCCTGGGCGGGGATGGGGTAGAGTTGCCAGATGGTGTCGGTGTTCATGCCATTACCTGATGAAGACCGCACCCACCTGTTTCACAAATATTCCAGGGTGCATCCCTGGAGATCGTGTCATCCATAATCAACCCCTCTACTGGAGCGGGTGGATGATGAACAGGGATGCTCATTGCGTGTCTTCAGGGGAAGAGCCGACGGCCGAGATGTGGACGACGAACTCCGCTTGGCCCATCTGGAGACGAAAGCCGTTTTTGAGCATATGAACGGCCGCGACCTGCGCGTCGTTGACCCACGTCCGGCGACTGCCGAGATCATAGACCAGATAGCGATCGCTTTCGCGCCGGATTTCGGCGTGGTAGGGGGCCAATCCCGGCAAAACGATATCGTTGTCGGAGGAGCTTCCGATGCGGGTGGCGTCATCGCGCAAGGCCCAACGTTCGTGGTTGTTGCCGGCTGAGGCCAGCCAAGCGACCGAAGGCGGGCGGGCTGGTCGCGGTCGGGCGGTCGCGACCGCCCCGGTCGCGACCGGGGCGGCGGCCGGTGCGGGGTTTACTGCAGGGCGAGGAGATTTCGTCGCCGGAGCGCGCGATGCTCCCTGAGGGATCGCCTGCCGGTTGGGGCTATCCAGCGCGTCCAGCGATACCTCGACGCCCCCGAACAACCCGGCAAACAGATTGTAAAACAGCGCTCCCAGGAAGGCGGACAGGCCCGTCAGGAGCATGCCGGCGGCGGCCGCGCCCAGAGCGACGGCCAAAAAGAGGGCCACGTCCTGCCCAGCCAATGCCGTCAGGCGCTCCTGTGTGCCTGCTAATTGCAGGGCGGACGTCAGATCGATGTTGATGCCCTCGCCAATGGGCAACGGGATGGTCAGGCTTAAACCGGAGAGCCAATCGCGCAGACCGAGAACGAGGGATCGGGCGAGCCAGCCCAGGAATAGGCCGGGCAGAAGCCAAATGGCCATTCCCATAACAAGACCGTAGAACAGAGCGCCCAGTGGGCTTACGCGGCGGATTGCGTAACGCATTTTTTATAGCACCTGATGATAGGGTATGGGCGGACTACTAACCTGTCTCCTGCCCGGAATGATTCTATGGAATACTGATCCTAAGGCTGCCTCGGAGCCAGGGACAGGGCGGCGGCGTCGAGCATGGCCGCGCAATCCCCCGACTTGCAGTTATCGGAATTGACGACAGCCAGAATGACGGTCAGTTGGGCCACGTCGATTGGGCTTAGCCCGGTCAGTTCTTCGGCAAACTCGTGGCCGAGGTCGATCGTCAGGTTCTGCCGGCCTTCGTCAAGAGTGCGCCCGGCGACCGGGATTCCTGACGGGAGAGATAACATAGCCTCCAGCAGTTCGGTGGATCCGGCAGCGCTATCCAGCCAGATCGATGCGCCGATCGGCTTGCCGTTGAAATCCTCGTAAAGCAGGATAAGCGCGCCGCGACCATCGGAGGTCGTTCCCGCGGCGCTAACACGCGCCTGGAACTCAAGCAATTCGATCGGATAAGTCAGTACAACCCGTTGGGCGATTTGCAGATGACCCACCCCGGTTTGTTCCATGTGCAATTCATTCGTGTCCGGTTCGCCTTCCATGGGCCGGAGTTCAATCAGGTTCGCCTCTCCGCTTGCTTCGCTTGCCCAGCCGTTGGCCCAATTATCGGCGAAATCCCCGTTTTGCAGCATGTTTGAATCGGGGCTGAAGGAGAAGGTGGGGGTGATGACGACGCCGACGACGGTGCCTATCGGCGTGATGGTGGGCACGGCCGTTGGCGATGGCTCGGCGACACTCTCGGTCGGTGTAGGCAGGGCCGCCAATGTTGGAGTCGGCAGTGGCGGATTGGTGGGATTGATGACGACGGCGGCCGCAGTCGATTGAGCCGCCGGGGTTGGTTGTTGTACCTGAGTGAGGTTGGGGATATAGAAGAACGCCAGGACGGCCAATATCAGCGACCCCAACAAGCCGATCAGGAGGAGCAGCCATAGCCAGGCGCGACTTTTCTTTTTGACGGGGGAGGTATCGATGGGGGCCGCTTCCGGGAAGGCTGCAGCCTCCGGCTGTCCCGCGGGTGGTGGAGGAGCGGGGTGCCGGCGTGATGTCGGGGCGGCCGATTGGGGAGTTCGTTGCTCGATTAGCGCCCGGCAAACAGCGCAGATTCGAGTCCCGGGCCTGTTTGCGTGTCCATTTGGACAATAGACAAATTCCATCGAAATCTCCTTCCAGTGGTTCCCTGTGCTGAGATGACCGCTCACCGGCCGGTTTCGAAGCGCATCAACACCCGGCCGAGCCGTATCTCATCTCCGTCCTGAAGGGGATGGTCGATCTCCACGGCGATCTTCTTCTTGTTGACGAAAGTATAATTGACCGAGTTCAGGTCCTCAATGTAATAGGCCTCATCGCGGCGGGTGATTTTGGCGTGGCGACGAGACACGCCGCCTTCCTCGCCGCCAAAGGGGACAAGATCGACATCGGGATAAGTGCCGCTGCCGGGGTCTTGGCGACCGATGATGTAAACGGTCTGATTGGGTGCGAGTTCCACGACGATGCTGTCCGGCTGGATGATGAGGCGCGGGGCAGATTGCCGAGCGGGATCGTCGGCGGACTCCTGTGGTTCGGGTGTGGGGCTGCCGGATTCGGGTCGCAAGAGATGGCCGCAGTTATCGCAGTACACGTCTCCGGCCCGTGTCACCGCGTGACAGTTGGGGCAGGTCAATGTCTCAGGAACATCCATATCCAGGCTCGATGAAGGTATCAAGGGATTGCCGCATACATCGCAATAAACCGCACCCAACGACACTGACGCGCTGCATACAGGGCAAGTCATCGTTTCCATACTATCCTTCGTTTCTTCGCAGGCCCTGTATGATGAACGCGGCCGATTGGCGCGTGATTCCGTTCTCATCTTCTCGCATTATACAGTAGCCTGAACAAGGGCTGTGCATCATTGATTACAAATCCTGAATAATTCCGGTGAACATTATGTGAAAGTTTCAGGCTGACCGGACTGGTCGGATCATGACTGCCGTGCAATTATCTTCGCCCCCAGCCTGATTGGCGGCGTCCACCAGCAGGTCACAGGCCGTTTGGGGTCTGTCGGCGTCCATGACCAGACGATGAATGGCTTCGTCGGTCAATCTTCCGGTCAGGCCGTCGGAACATAGCAGGAGCATATCGCCGGGCAGCAGGCGAATACTTTGGACATCCACTGTCACTTGCGGTCGGTCGCCGACCGTGCGGTAAATGACGTTACCCTGGGGATGGACGCGAGCCTCCTCAGGGCTGATCTGTTTGGCCAGGATGAGGCTTTCGACGAGAGAATGATCGACCGTCAATCGCTCGATGCCATTGGCGTTGAGACGATAGGCGCGGCTGTCGCCGACATGGGCAATACAGGCCAGGTCACCGATGATGAGCGCGATGACGGCCGTGGTACCCATCTCGTAGCCGCCGTCGTGAGCCTGTTCGTAAATCTCGGTGTTGATGTTCTGGATGGTTTGGCCGAGCCACGTGAGCGCATCGATCAGATCGCCGTCGGAGAGGACGGCCGAGGTCAGCCACTCGGCCGCGGCATGGCGAGCGAGCGACTGGACCAGCATACCACTGGCGATCTCGCCGCTTTCGTGCCCGCCCATGCCGTCGGCAACAGCAAACAAGCCCGCCGGATGGCTGATCGATTTGTTGCTCCAGACGAAGTTGAGAACCAGGAGGCTGTCTTCGTTAATGTCACGCATCAGGCCGACATCGGTGCGGTGGCCCACGTCGAGATCGAGGCTCTGCCGTTGCGAGGCGGCCGTATCTGCCTCGTCGTCATCGGTCGGCCATTCGCCGGACAAGGCTGCGCCGGGGTCGCCCAGCTTGCGGCCGCACATGGCGCAGAAGTTGGCCCTCGGGCGATTGAGCGACCGGCAGTTGGGGCATACGATCTCTTTCATGGCGTTATTAGCCCATCCGCTCCGACGACCCGGCAAGGAACATGCATGGATTGATTATTTTTGTGATGTGCGAATGACGGACTCGCATGAAATCATTTTAACCCTGATGGGCGATGCTTGCCAGAGTCGTAGCCGGGCGCTTGGAGGCGGGCGATCCGGTATGTTGAATCAATAAGGAGGAGAACTGTTGAACAGTGGCTTATGGCTGGCAAGCGGACCTGCTTGCTCATCACGCCCGACCATGAGGTGACGCGATTGGTCCCCGGCGCCGGCTGGAAGAGCCATTATGCGAGAGTGCTTCCGGAGCGATATGGTTGAGCGGGGACGGTCGGCGATTGCGGGCGTCCCCGCTCGATTCAGTCTAGTCTACTTTGGGACACCCGTATAACCACCAGTATGTCTCTTTCGGATAGGCGGGTATCCAGACCGGCGACCAGATAAATGCGCCGGATGTCCAGCGAAATCGCATGCGGTTGTCAAGGGCGGCGATGTCGGCGGGGATGTGCCCGGATAGCTGGAAGGGCGGGTCGCTCAGCTTGGCGACCAATTCATCCATCACGATTCGCGTGTCGGCCAGATAGCTGTATCGGTCGGTGTCGGCCGCCAATCGTTTGGAGACGGCCAGGTCGCGCAGGTAGACGGTCCACTCCCGAATCCGCGAACCGAGTTCGAACATGGCCCGCTCCTCGAACCGAACGATCTGTGAATTGACGATCTCGTCATACGTTGTATTGGCCGCATTCAGAGCGGCGCGTTCGGTGTCCTGCAACAGATATTCGAGCGTGCCCAGGCGACGGCGGCGCATGAGGTGGCCGCCAATGGTTAATAGCGGCATTTCTGCCCGTCCCATGTCCCACCAGGTGACATCCCCGGCCAGATAGTTGGACATGCCGTCGACCATAGCCTCCAGGACGGCCAGGTCGTTTTTCAATACGTCATATTCCGCTGCCTTGATTTGTACTGTTTTCGATTTGGCCATTTGAACCTCCCAATGATTCACGACGGCCTATCTAATAATGAATAGGCCCAACCCCTTACCTCTATTATACCCGATTTTGGGCGGATCGCTCACGGTTTGGGGCAGGGTGATCGCATATGGTCATAATAGGGCGAATCGAGGGTCGACGGCCGTCCGGTCATGGATATAATTGCCGCCGACTATCTGCACACGAGCACAGGCGCGGGCGCGGGAGGGGCGTACCGGCCGCCAACCCAAATTATCTTGACAGTACGATCGACCTATGTCCAATTCACAATCCAATTCACGAATCGGGGTCTATGTAGATACGGCTAATATGTATCGCAACGGCGGATTCCGCATGCGCTATGATGTGCTGCGCGAGTTCGCCTGCCGTGACGGGGCGGAGCCGATGCGGCTCAACGCCTATGTCAGCTTTGACGCGGACCGCGCCCGGACGGATCCGGTCTATGAGCGTAATACCCAGCGTTTTTATTCACTGCTGCGCGATTTCGGTTTCAAGGTGATGATCAAGGAAGTGCGCTGGTATGAAGACGAGAACGGCAAGCGCTATGGCAAGGCCAACGCTGATCTCGATCTGGCCGTCGATATGTTGCTGCAGTCGCAGAACCTGGATCGGGTGATGCTGGTGACGGGCGACGGTGATTTTGCCCGGCTGGTGCGGGCCATACAGGATCGGGGTTGCCGGGTGGAGGTGGTGTCGCTTGATAACGCTTCGGCCGATTTGCGGCGCGAGTCGGACCTGTTTATCTCCGGCTATCTGGTGCCTAATCTGGTGCCCGCGTTTACTAACGGCGGTCCGACGGGGGATGAACCAGCGTGGGGGGAACTTGGCTCCATTGTGCGCGGCACTTGTTACTTCCATAAACAGAGCTATGGGTTCATGCGCTTTTTGCGCGCGGCCGGCCCCAAGCTATGGCTGACCGATACACAGCACCCGGACTCACCCTATGAGACGGCCTATTTTCACGACTCCAATCTGCCGGACAATGTCGATCCGGTATTGCTACCCAGCTATAACCATGTCTTTCAATTTGAGCTGGCTGAGTCACGCCATCCGTCGGGCAAATTCGAGGCAAGAAACATTGAGTTTCTGAGTTGGATGCCGACATAGGCGGCCGTAACCAAGATGACGACGTCCCGGCGATTCAGCGATAAGGCCCGCGATTTTCCGGCGGCATCAGGGTGGCTATGTGGCGCATCATCTCGTGGCCCATCTCATCCAGTTGGGCGCGACGCTCCGGCTTGGGCAGCGACGGATCGATCGTTAGCGGCCCAAAGACGGGGCCGACGATCAGCCGCACCGGGGTTCGGCGCAGACGCTTCAGGTTAGGCAGGATTTTCTCCGTGCCCAAAAAGGCGGTCGGCAGGATGGGTGCCCCGCTGCGGGTGGCCAGATAAGCCGCGCCCGGTCGCGGCGTCATGAGTTGCGCACTCTCCCGCGAGTTTGGCCCTTCTGACATCCCGGTCTGTACCCCGACCAGGGTTAGCTCCCGCAAAGTCTCATCCACGCTGCCTTCGGGCATGATGCCGATTACATTGCCCTGGGCCAGCCAATTCAGGGCGCGCTGAATGGCCGCCCGATCGGGTAGGCCGCGCCAGACGGGGATGATGTTGTAGAGCTTAATGAGATATCTCAGGATAGGCGACTCTTGCAGCTCGGTCGCCGCCATCCAGCTGAGGCGGTTGTGATAGGGCAAAAAGGCCATCAGGATCGGCCCTTCGAACAGGCTGAAATGGTGGCTGATGACGATGAGCGGCCCGCTCGGCGGCAGGTGTTCCCACCCCTCAATCTCCAACTTCAGAAAGATCCGGAACAGCAGACGGACGGAACCGCGTATAAGCGTGCGAAGTATGTCCTGCATGGATGATAGCCCTACAGATGATGTGGATTTTGCGGATTGTGCCCGATTTTGCGAAATCGGCGAACTTCGTGATGAAAGCCTATTCGCGCAGTTTGGCGCCGAGTTGCTGTTCCAGCATCTTGAGCAAGCGGCCGCGTTGTTTGGACACGTCCTTGTCGGTCAGCGTGCGGCCGTCGGACTGGAAAGTCAGGTGATAGGCCAGACTCTTCTTGCCGGGCGGGAGCTTGCCGCCTTCGTAGACATCGAACAAGGCTACTTCGCGCAACAACGGTCCGCCATTCTGCCGTAGCGCTGTCTCGACGGCCGCCGCCGTTATGCCGGCGTCAACCACCAGCGCCAGGTCCTCGCGCACGGGCGGGTAGGTCGGCAGGCCGGTGTAGCGCCAGGTGGCGGGGATGAGCGGCAGCAGCGCTTCCAGGTCGATATCGGCCGCGAGCACGGGTTGGTCGCGTTCCACACGCAGATCGAAACCCTTGACAACGCCGGGGTGCAACTCACCCATCGTGCCGATCTGTTTCTCTCCGACCAGAATTCGCGCGGTGCGACCGGGACGATAAGTCGGATGTCCGGCGGCCTCATAGGCGACCGGCACGTGCAGGTCGTCGAACAATGAGTCAAGCACGCCTTTGAGGTCAAGAAAGTCGACCGTTGTCGCGCCGTCATTTCCCCAGCCGGCGGGAGCGCGACGGCCGGTCATCACGATGGCTAACCGGGTCAGCTCATCGGGCAGCAGTTCGTCCTCGCCGCCGATGAACACCTCGCCGATTTCGAACAAGGCGATGCGTTCCGCATGACGACTGTTGGCGGCCGTCGCTTCCAGCGCCGACGACAGAAGGCTGTGGCGCAGGGCATTGCGATCCGGCGCGGGCGGATTGCTCAGCGTGACATAGGGCCGATCGTCGGGCGGGCTGCCGGGCAACAAGCGGGCCTCGCGCGCGGCCGACGTGATCCGGTAGCTCCATATCTCCTGCAACCCCAGCCGGACAAGGGTATCGCGCACGCGTTCCTCGCCCTCCAGCTTGGGGTTGCCGTGTTGCGGCGGCAGGGTGTCGGCCATCATGGTGCTGGGAATGCGATCATAACCGTAGACCCGGCAGATTTCCTCCACCAGGTCATGCGGTCCTTCGATATCCATGCGGTGATCGGGAACGGTGACGCGCAGGTCGCCGCCCCGGTATTCAACGCTGAACGCCAGCCGCTCCAGCAACGCGCCCATCTCCGTCGGGGAGAGATCCAGCCCGCTTAGCTTGTGAGCGTAGGTCGGGTCGAGGTCGATGATGACCGGTGGTTTGGGATCGGGGTACGTGTCGATCATCCCCCGGGCAATAGTGCCGCCGGCCAATTGGCGCAGCAATTCGGCGGCTCGTCTGGCGCCCAGCGGGGCCAGGCTGGGTGAGACGCCTCGGCTGAAGCGGAAAGTGGCCTCGGTGTGAAGGTCGAGAGCGTTGGCGCTGCGCCGGATGCTTATGAAGTCCCAGGCGGCCGCCTCCAGCAATACGTTGGTTGTCTCATCGGTGATCTCGCTCTCCAGGCCGCCCTTGATGCCACCGACCGACAAGTTTCCGGCCGGGTCGGTGACGAGAATGGTGAACGGCTCCAGCTTGTGGGTGCTGCCGTCGAGCGTGGTCACCGTCTCCCCGGGATGGGGCATGCGAGTGTTGATATGGATCGGGCCATCAGGCGCGTAGCGGTCGGCGCGGCGGCGCAGGATGTCGTAGTCGAAGGTATGAGTGGGCTGACCCACTTCGAACATGACGTAATTGCTGATATCGACGACGGCATTGATCGGCCGCTGGCCGCACAATCGCAACCGGTATTGCATCCAGTAAGGGCTGGGGATCTGTCGCACGCCCTCGATGATCATCCCGGTGAAACGGGGGTTGATGTCGGGGCGGTCGGTGGTGATGATGACGCGCCCTTCGATCGGCGGCCCATCCATGACCACGTCGTAGTTCGGCGGCCGGAAGGTCGCGCCGGTCAGCGCGGCCAGCTCGCGGGCCACACCAATGATCGATGTGGCTCGGGCGGTGTTGGGCAGGATGGCGATCTCCAGCACCGCGTCGCCCAGCACGTCTTGCAGAGGTGTGCCGGGAGGAAATGACGAATGATGAATGATCAGCGACGAATCGATGGCGCTCTCTTCATTCGTCATTCGTAATTCGTCATTCGTCATTAGAATGATGCCGTCGTGCTCTTCGCTGATGCCCAGCTCCTTCTCGGAACAGAGCATGGCGTCGTTGTAGATGCCTCGCAGCGGCCGGCCTTTGAGCTTGGCCTTGACGCGGCCGTCCTTGTGACCGTCATAGAGCGTGGCGCCTTCCAGAGCCAGCGGTGAGGTGAGATTCTCCTCGCTCAGATCGCCGCGGCCGATGTAGGGGAACAGGTTAGGCGCGCCGGTGACGACGGTCTTGGGTTCGGCCGCGCCGTAGTCGACGGTGGCCAGCACCAGCCGGTCGGCGTCGGGGTGTTGCTCGACCCGCAGGACGCGACCCAGCATGATCCGCTCCCGATCCCACTCCAACTCCGCGCCCGGCAGGCCGAAGCGGGTGATGCTTTCCACTTCCAGCCCGGCGTTGGTCAGCAGTTCGGCCGTCTCCACGATGGAGAGGTCGAAGTCAACGTAGTCTCTCAACCACGACAATGGTACGCGCATATCAGAAACTCCAGAGAGAAACCACAGAATCCTGGTTTAGAATTGTTCCAGGAACCTCAAATCGTTGGCCCAGAACTGGCGGATGTCGTCGATGCCATACTTGAGCATGGCGATCCGCTCAGGGCCTAACCCGGCGGCGAAACCGAAATATTTCATCGGGTCGTAGCCGCCGTTGCGCAGCACGGTGGGGTGCACCATGCCGCAGCCCAAAATCTCCAGCCAGCCGGTGTACTTGCAGATATTACAGCCTTCGCCGTCGCACAGAAAGCAGCTGATGTCCATCTCGGCGCTCGGCTCGGTGAACGGGAAGTAGCTGGCGCGGAAGCGTGTCTGCCGCTCGGCCCCGAACATGCGACGAGCGAACTCGGTCAGCGTGCCTTTCAGATCGGCGAAGGTGATGTTCTCGCCCACGGCCAGCAGTTCCAATTGAGTGAATTGCATCTCGCTGCGAGCCGTCACTTGCTCGTTGCGATAGCACATGCCGGGCAGCACGACGCGGATCGGCTCGGGGTAGTAGTCGCGCATGGCCCTGATCTGCCCGGCGCTGGTGTGGGTGCGCAGGATAACGCCCTCGGTGGTGGTGTAGAAGCTGTCCTGCATCTCACGCGCCGGATGATGAGGCGGAAAGTTGAGCAACTCGAAGTTCATCTCGTCCGTCTCCACGTCACGGCTGCGATAGACCTGGAAGCCCATGTCGCCGAAGACGCGGTAGAGATCGCGCAAGGTCTGGGTGATGATATGGAGCCGGCCTTCGGCCGGCTTGCGTCCGGGCAAGGTCACGTCAAGCGCTCCCGCAGCCATCTGCGCCTGCAATTCGGCGGCCTCGGCCTGGGCCAGCTTCTCGCCATAGGCGGCCTCCAGCTCGGCCTTGATCTCGTTGAGGCGACGGCCGAAGGCGGGGCGCTCCTCCGCGCCAAGCGTGCCCATATTGCGGGTCATCAGGTAGACGGACCCCCTCCTGCCCAGGGTGTCGCGATACCAGGCCTCCAGCGCCTCGCGCCCCGCGGCCGAAGCGAGGGCCGCGGCCGCTTCCTCATAGGTATTCTCCAGTGCGGTGATCATAAGCGTCTCCAGAGATATTATCCGCGGATCATACTAATTGCGTTTTCCAACAAAAAAGACGCGGGTCGCGCCGCGTCTTTGGTGATTCTCTGCCGCGAGCCTTGCTCAAGCGGAACAGAGCATCTCGGCCGTCGCGGCGCGGAGCTTGTTCGCAAAAGCAAAGCTGAAAAACGAGCCTGAACGGTGTGCGTTCATAATGTCGGGAGAGTATCACTCCGCCTGATGCTTGTCAAGATTTGGAGATTCCCGGGAGTATGCTGAAACGAGTAGGGGCAGGTTTCAAACCTGCCCCCGTGTCGCTAACTCAGTCAGAGCGAGTCGCAGACCCACCCCGACCGTGATTTAGGCCGCCTCGAATTCGCCCTCGACGATATCCTCATCCTCGCCGTGGCTCGCGCCGTTGGCGTCGGGCTGAGGCTGCTGATACATCGCCTCGCCCAGAGCCATGGCCGCTTGCTGGATGGCTTCGGTCAGGCTGCGGATGCGTCCGGTGTCTTCGCCCTGCATCGCCTGGCGCAGGTCGGCGATTTGACCTTCGAGCTTCTGTCGCGTATCCGCCGGAGCGGTGCCGTTCATCGACCCCAGGCTCTTTTCGGTCTGATAGATGACCTGGTCGGCCGTGTTGCGCGCCTCGATCAGTTCCCGACTGCGCTGATCGTCGGCCGCGTTGGACTCGGCTTCCTTCACCATGCGCTGGATCTCGCTCTCGGTCAGGTTCGTGCTGGCGGTAATCGTCACCTGCTGGCTGCGGCCGGTCGCCCGGTCCTTGGCCGTCACGTTCAGAATGCCGTTGGCGTCGATGTCGAACGTCACCTCGATCTGCGGGATGCCTCGCGGTGCGGGCGGCAATCCTTCCAGACGGAAGACACCCAGCACGTTGTTGTCATTGGCCATCGGTCGCTCGCCCTGCAGGATGTGGATGTCGACGGCCGTCTGGTTGTCCTCGGCCGTGCTGAACACCTCGCTCTTGCGGGTGGGGATGGTCGTGTTGCGCGGGATGAGCGCGGTCATGACACCGCCCAGCGTCTCCAGGCCCAGGCTCAGAGGCGTCACATCCAGCAACAGAACGTCAGAGACGTCGCCGCCGATCACGCCCGCCTGCAAAGCCGCGCCTACGGCCACGACTTCGTCGGGGTTGACGCTCTTGTTCGGCTCTTTGCCCGTCAGTTTGCGAACCATTTCCTGCACCATGGGCATGCGGGTGGAACCACCCACGAGCACCACTTCGTTCAGGTCGGCGGCGCTGATGCCGGCGTCCTGCAACGCCTTGTTGAACGGCTTGACCAGTCGCTCGACCAGCCCGTCGGTGAGCTGCTCGAACTTGGCGCGGGTCAGGCGCATCTGCAAATGCTTCGGGCCGCTGACATCGGCGGTGACGAAAGGCAGGTTGATCTCCGTCTCCATGGTGGAAGACAGCTCGACCTTGGCCTTCTCGGCCGCCTCGCGCACGCGCTGCAACGCCTGGCGATCCTGCTTGAGGTCGATGCCCTGATCGCGCAGGAACTCGCTCGTCACCCAGTCGACGATGGCCAGGTCCCAGTCGTCGCCGCCCAGGTGGGTGTCGCCGTGGGTGGAGACGACCTCGATGAGGCCCTCGCTGACATCCAGGATGGATACGTCGAACGTACCGCCACCCAGGTCGAAGACCAGGATGCGCTCGTCGCCCTTCTTGTCCAGCCCGTAGGCCAAAGCGGCGGCCGTCGGCTCGTTAACGATGCGCAGCACTTCCAGCCCGGCGATGCGGCCGGCGTCTTTCGTCGCCTGGCGCTGGCTGTCGTTAAAGTAGGCCGGCACCGTGATGACGGCTTTGGTCACCGGCTGGCCGAGATAATCCTCGGCGTCTTTCTTCATTTTAGCCAGCACCATGGCCGAGATTTCCTGCGGCGTGTAGGTCTGGTCCTTCACCGGAACGCGAATACGTACGTCGCCCTGCGGTCCCTTCTCGATGGGGTAGGGCAGACGATGACGGTCTTCCACGGTCTCGGGGTCATCGAAATGGCGGCCGATGAACCGTTTCACGGAAAAAATCGTATTTTCGGGGTTGATTGTGGCCTGGCGCTTGGCGGTCTGGCCGACGAGACGCTCGCCGCTCTTGGTGAAGGCGACGATCGACGGCGTCAGGCGGCCGCCCTCGGCCGTGGTGATGACGACCGGCTCGCCGCCTTCCATCACCGCCATTACCGAGTTGGTTGTGCCCAGGTCGATTCCCAGGATTTTGCTCATAGTGTTCCTTCCAGTGGTCGGTGGTCAACGGCTGATCAGTCGCTGACGACCTCCCAATAATTTCTCTTTTGGACTGGCTATACCATACCGGACGGCCGTAAGAATTGTGTTGGCGGTGTGTATGCGTTATATATGTAGTGGTCGCTGACGAACGGTCGGCGACGGCCTTCAAATAA
>CAZZJN010000004.1:0-47442 GCA_964654505.1 uncultured Ardenticatenaceae bacterium
CCAGCGAGCCTGAGACGGTGCAAGTCAGGCGCGAACCCCCAGCCGAAAATCCCTCGGGAGCCGCCAGCCGAAAGGCCATGAACCAAGTAGACCTGGCCGGATTCACTCCACGTTAGCGGGGTTGCGGCATTGGGGAATCCCTCCCCGACGATGCCGGAATGAGAGCCGGGCCGCCGCGCCCGGAAACTGGGTGGTACCACGGAGACAGTTCGCCTTCGTCCCAATGGGGATGAAGGCGTTTTTTATTGCCGAACAGGAATAGAAACGGGGTTTCTTCGAGGAACCCCGTTTCATGAAGAGGTTGAGCGGATGACCGACTTGCTTTATGTGACGGATTCCTATGTGAAGGAATTCGACGCGGCCGTCGTCGAACAGGTCGAGGGTGGCGTGGTGCTGGATCGCACCGCGTTCTACCCCGGCGGCGGCGGCCAGCCATACGACACCGGGACGCTGAGCGACGGCGTCACGACCTGGCCTGTGACGGCCGTCAAAATGGTCGACGGCCGCCCGGTCCACTTCATCACCGGCGACCTGCCCGCGGTCGGGACGGCGGTTCGCGGCGCTCTCGATTGGGAGCGACGCTACGCCCTCATGCGCACCCACACCGCGATGCATATCCTGTGTGGCGTCGTCTTTCGCGACTATGGCGCGCAAGTGACCGGCGGCAACATGGACCCGCTGCAGGGGCGCATGGATTTCGAGTTCGAGACGATGCGCCACGAACTCGTCGATGCCATCGAGGCGGCGGTCAACGTCGAGGTCGCCGCGGCCCACCCCGTCCGCGTGCGCATCCTGCCGCGCGAGGAGGCCTTCCAGATCCCTGACCTGATCCGCACCAAGATCAACCTGCTGCCGCCCGGCATCAGCGAGGTGCGGACGGTGGAACTGGTCGGTTTGGACTTGCAGGCCGACGGCGGAACTCACGTGGCCAATACATCCGAGGTCGGCCGCATCCGCATCACCGATTACAAGAGCAAGGGCAAGATCAACAAGCGGATCTACCTGGAACTGGATTAATCGAACGGCAAGGAACGATCGAGTCCGGAAACCATGCGCACCATCATCCACGAACAACCCTATGAGCGGCCGCTGTCGGCCGGGCGGCTGCGCTATGAGCGCGACGGCATGCCCACCGGCGCGGTCGAATCGTGGCGGCTGACCAACGCCGTCGACGGCTTTCGGTTTCTGCGCGTGGACCTGGACGCGCGGGAGGCCGCCTCGGGTCGCTCCTGGCTCTATCATGTGACCCTGAACCCGGTCGGCCGCCCGGAACAAATCAAGTACCGCTTCTGGGGCGACGGGCAGGAAGCGTCCGGCACGGCCGTGTGGGATCAGGGCGAAATCGTAGCCGCGCGGGAAGTCAACGGCACGGCCTGGCAAGACACGGCGCGAGGCGCTGCCTTCTGGTTCCCGGCCGGCACCGGTTTGGCCCTGCTGGCCTGGAGCGCCGGCGAAACCCAGGGCGTCACGATCCGGACCGACACGAGCGACCCGGCGCGGCTCATGGCCCTGGACGAGACACCGGTCGCCATCGAGTGGGGGGCATCGGCCGTCGAGTCGGTTGCCGATGAACATCTAACTGTTAAGCCATTGACCGTCGCCTGGCGTGACCAGCGGCGGGTCGTCTGGCTCGATCCGGATAATCGGCCGCTGCGGCTGTGGCGGGACGACGGGTTGACGGCCGTTGCCGAGCGCCTGGTGCGATATCGCTGACATCTGATTGAACGATTAGGAGAAAAGAAGACATGGGATTCAGGGAAGTATCCAACAAGGTCGATTTCGTGGCCCTGGAACGGGAAATGCTCGAGTTCTGGCGCGAGACGGAAGCATTCAACGAACTGCGCCGGTTGCGCGCCGAAACCGAGGCCGAACACGGCATCTTCAGCTTCATCGACGGGCCAATCACCGCCAACAATCCGATGGGGATTCATCACGCCTGGGGACGCACCTACAAAGACCTGTACCAGCGCTATCAGGCGATGCAAGGCAAGAACTTGCGCTGGCAAAACGGCTTCGATTGCCAGGGCCTGTGGGTGGAGGTCAACGCCGAGAAGGAGCTGGGCTTCCGCAACAAGCGCGACATCGAGCGCATGGGGCTGGCTGAGTTCGTCAAGTTCTGCAAGTCGCGGGTGTTGCGCTATGCCGCCGTCCAGACCGAGCAGTCCAAACGGCTCGGCTACTGGATGGACTGGAACGATCCCGACGAACTGCGGCGGCTGGGCGAGCTGCTGAACGCCGATCCCAATCAGATCATCACCGTCGAGGGGCCGCGCGGCCCGGTCACCGACACCGTCGAGCAGATCGTCGCTCGCCTGGGTCTGACCGAATTGGGCGGCTCCTATTTCACCTTCAGCAATGAGAACAACTACCTCATCTGGGAGTTCATCAAGGCTTGTGACGATCACGGCTGGGTCTACAAGGGCAAGGACGTCATGCCCTGGTGCGCCCGCTGCGGCACAGCCATCAGCCAGCACGAGATCGTCACCGACGGCTATTTCGACGTCACCCACGACTCCGTCTTCGTTCGCTTCCCTCTGCTCGGCCGCGACAACGAGGCCCTGCTCGTCTGGACCACGACGCCCTGGACGTTAACCAGCAATGTCGCCGCGGCCGTCGGTCCCGATCTGGATTACGTGAAGGTCCGGTCCGAAGACGGCTGGAACTACTACCTGGCCGAGGAGGCCATGAAAAACACGCTGATCGGCAAGAACAACGAGGTCATCGGCCGCCTGAAGGGATCCGATATGGTCGGCTGGACCTACAGTGGGCCGTTTGACGAGCTTGAGCGCCCCCAGAAAGCGTTTGCCGAGGCGGTCTATACCCATCGCGTCATCCCCTGGGGGGATGTCGGCGCCGAGGAAGGCACGGGCATCGTCCACATCGCGCCGGGTTGCGGCGCCGAAGACTTCGGACTGAGCAAGGAGTACGGCCTGCCGGTCATCGCTCCGCTGAACGAAGACGGCGTCTACCTCGACGGTTTCGCCTGGCTGACCGGCCGCGATGTCATGACGGTAGCCGAGGACATCTTTAATAGCCTGCGCGAGAAGGGCGTGCTCTATCGCAAGCAACGCTACACCCATCGCTATCCTCACTGCTGGCGTTGCGGCTCCGAGCTGGTTTACCGGCTGGTGGACGAATGGTTCATCAGCATGGGCCAGACCTTTGACAAGCCGCGCCAGGAGGTGACAGCCGAGGAAAAGGCGGCCAACCTGCGCTATCAGATCATGGATCGCGTCGATGCCGCCACCTGGTATCCCTCGTTCGGCTACGACCGCGAACTGGACTGGCTGCGCAACATGCACGACTGGATGATCAGCAAGAAGCGCTACTATGGCCTGGCCTTGCCCATCTGGGAGTGCAACGAGTGCGGTCACTTCACCGTGATCGGCAACGAGAACGAACTGCGCGAGCGGGCCGTCGAAGGATGGGAGACGTTCGAGGGCCACACCCCCCACCGGCCCTACATCGACGCGGTGAAGATCGCCTGTCCCGAATGCGGGGCCAAAGCCGGCCGCATCCCCGACGTGGGTAACCCCTGGCTGGACGCGGGCATCGTCCCGTTCAGCACCCTGGAGTATCGCCGTGACCGCGCCTTCTGGGAGAAATGGTACCCGGCCGACTGGATCTCGGAGAGCTTCCCCGGCCAGTTCCGCAACTGGTTCTATAGCGTTCTGGCCCAGAGCACCGTGCTGAGCGACAAACCGCCGTTCCTGAACCTGTTCGGCTATGCCACCCTCTTTGCCGAGGACGGCCGCCCGATGCACAAATCCTGGGGCAACTCCATCGAATTCAACGAGGCGGCCGAGAGGATGGGCGCCGACACCATGCGCTGGCTCTACGCCGGCTGCAAGCCCGAGCAAAACCTGCTCTTCGGCTACAATCGCAGCGACGAAACACGCCGCCGCTTCCTCATCCCGTTGTGGAACGTCTACTCGTTCCTCGTCACTTATGCCAATGCCGACGGCTGGACGCCATCGACCCGCTACGGCGAGCAAGAAAGCCCGGTGGAGGGCAACGCCCAGCTCGACCGCTGGATCGTCGCCCGCCTGAACGAGACCACGGCCGGCGTCCGCGACGCGCTGGATGTCTTCGACGCCGAGCACGCCGTGACCGATCTGGAGCTTCTGCTGGACGATCTCTCCAACTGGTACGTCCGCCGGTCGCGCCGCCGCTTCTGGAAGAGCGAGGCCGACGCCGACAAATCGGCCGCCTACGCCACGCTCTATCATGTCATGGTCGAATTCATCAAATTGCTGGCTCCATTCATCCCCTTTACGACTGAGGTTATCTATCAGAACCTCGTGCGGTCCGTCGATACCACCGCGCCGGCCAGCGTTCACCACACCTTTTATCCGCAGGTCGACGAGGCGCAATTCGACCGCCGGCTGCTGGACAAGATGCGCCTGGCCATCAACACCGCCGCGCTCGGCCGCTCGGCGCGCGGCTCGGCCGACGTCAAGCTGCGCCAGCCGCTGGCCAAGGCCAAGGTGTTCGTCGGCTCACAGCAGGAGCGCGACGACCTGCGCGACCTGGCCGACGTGTTGGCCGAGGAGATTAACGTGAAGGAGATCGAGATCGTCTCCGAGGTCGGCGAACTGGTCAGCTACAAGGTGTTGCCCAATAACCGAACCCTGGGGCCGAAGCTGGGGGCACTGTTCCCGGCCGTCCGGGGAGCGCTGGCCGCCCTCGATCAGGCCGCGGCCGCCGCGACCCTGCAATCCGGCGAAACGCTGGAGTTGGTCATCGACGGCAAGACCGTCGGCCTGAGCGGTGATGACGTCCTCGTGCAGACCGAGCCGCTGGGTGGGCTGGCCGTCGCCGGGGAGAAGGGCGTGACCGTCGCCGTCGATCCCCATCTGACGCCGGAACTGGTGCAGGAAGGCTACGCGCGCGACCTGGTGCGCGCCGTCAACAACATGCGGAAGGAAGCCGGGTACGACATCTCCGACCGCATCGAGTTGGGGTATGAGGCGACGGGAGATGTCGCCGCCACGCTGGTCAATTTCGCCGACTTCATCGGCGGGGAGACGCTGGCCGTCCGGCTCATGGATGGAGAACTGTCCGACGCCGACTTCCGGCAGACTGTCACGGTCGGCGAGCAGCAGGTCGACCTGGCCCTGCGCAAGGTCGAGGACTGAGGCTCGGATGAGCGTCGCGGGTCGCGTGGCCCGCGACGCTCGCCATCCGATGTGCCTTTTCCGGCGCGGCTTGCTATTATTGCGGCCATATGCGTCGCACGCTGGTTCCCATTCTGTTCATGATCATGCTGGCGGTTTTGGCCGCCGGCGGTTGGGCTGCCGATTACGCTTCGGGTCAGGGGACGGATCCCCTCATCATTGTGGATCCTCCGGGGGATTGGCTTGAGCAGGGGATCAAGGTCACCGACCTGGTCCCGGTCCCGCGGGGGCCGGACGCCGAACCGGCCGCCGACCAATGCGGCCAGGCCACGCCCCTCAACCTCTCCTTCACCCATACCGCCGACGGCAGCGGCACAACCACCAACAATTTCACCCAGGAAGCAACCGATCCCGCCCTGGCATGTATGTTTGGCGTGCCGACAACCTTGCAGGGATATCGCACCGCCTGGTACTCCCTGACGCCGGGTAGCACGGGCATCGTGACCATCACCACCGAGGGGACCGAATACGACACCGTCCTCGCGGTCTTTGCCGGGGGTTGCTCATCGACGGTAGCCTTGGCCTGCAGCGATGACTTTCGCAGCTTTCAATCCAGGGTATCCTTTCGCGTCACCCGCGGCCAGACCTACCTGATCGAGGTGGCCGACTACCTGCCGGGCGCGCCGCAAGCGGCGCTGCTGCGATTCTCGGCCGTCATGCACGACGGCGGGACGAGTTGGACCCGGCTCGGAAACCTGCGCTTTGGCGGCGTGAGCCGCCACGCTTTTGCCTCCAATGGCCCCGATATGTACATCATCGGCGGTCAAACGGCGATCGAGAACGGCCAGGGATTGATCCCGGTCATCTCCCAAAGATTCTATCGCTATAGCGTTGTCCATGACCGGTACGATGCACTGCCCGATCTCCCCGGCTCCGGCGTTTCGAATACCACGGCCGTCTACCTGAACGGCAAGATATACGTCCCCGGCGGCTTCAACGGCAATACGTCGGACTATGTTAATATTCACTTGGCCTACGATCTTGAGACCGACTTTTGGGAACAAATCGCCCCGGTTCCCGCCGGGCTATTGCCCAATGGGAAGATGTTCGCCTGGTCGTCGGCCGTGGCCACGCCCGATCAAACCTCCTATTACGTCACCGGCGGATTGACCAGCCACCCGGCCCTCGATCCCGACGGGGTTGTCATCCCCAATGTCTACAGCTACAGTCCCGCGACGGGCCAATGGATCGCGAGCCAGCCGATGACCACGGCCCGCTACGCCCACACGGCGGCCTGGGTGACCACGGCCAATCGCGGGCTGTGCGTCGCGGGCGGCCTGACCCACGGCGTGGACGATGAGAACGAACCGGTTCTGGTCCTCCTGACCGCCGGCGAGTGCTTCAATCCGGACAGCCGCGTATGGCAGCCGACCGGCGATCTCAACTTCCCGCGCTATAACGCCGGCAGCGCCATCGGCCCCGACGGCAACTGGTATGTTTTCGGCGGGCTGGACGCCAATGGCGGCGTGCCGGAGACGGAGGTATACGACGCCCAATCGAACACCTGGCGCGTCCTGGGCGGCGAGTTTGTTCTGGGCGGCTCGGCGCAAAATCCGGCTCGCGTCTGGCCTCGCGGCGCGTTCTGGGGCAATAACCTGTACGTGTTTGGCGGCAACACCCCGCCCAACGAAAACCGTGTTGTCTCGTCGGCCGAGCGGATGACCTTGGGCGTCGATGCCATGCCGTTGGCCAACCGGATCATGTTCCCCTTGGCCACCATGTCCGGCGCCGAAAATTTCCTGGTCGGCAGCACGCCGTTGCACCTGAACGTTCCCGTCGCGGGCAATTTCGTCGAATCGACGCAGTTCTTCAACGGTTATTTCTTTGACTGGCCAACATTCGGCAAAGCCATCGTCCATTTGGTGAATGTCTCCGATCAAAGTAACCTGGTTCTCTCGGTTCTCGATATCCACAAAACCCGGCTCGTCAAGGAATCCGTCCCCATAACGGGTAACGTGACCGTATCGAGGACGCTTCTGCCCGGCCGCTACTTTGTGGTGGTCGAACGGGCGTTCCCCCGCGACATGCCCGACCCCAATCAGGTGTATCAGCTGATTCTCCAAAGGCAATGATCGACATAAGAAAAAGCCTCTTTGTAGCTCTTGAATGATGCCCAAGTCGCGCAGCCGTGCGACCTCTCGTGACCGGATCGAACTATGACATCTGCCAAGCCCGTTCGTATTTTACATTTTGCCGACGCCCACATCGATATCGCCAACTACGGCCGCCACGATCCCGAATCAGGCCTGCCGGTTCGCGTCGTCGACTTCCTGAAAGCGCTCGACCAGATCGTCGATACGGCCATCGATGAGCAAGTCGACCTGGTCATCTTCGCCGGCGATACCTACAAGGATCGCAATCCCCAGCCGACCTTCCAGCGCGCCTGGGGGGAACGCATGATGCGCCTGTCGCGGGCGGGCATCCCCACCCTGTTGCTGGTCGGCAATCACGACATTGCCCCGGCCGACAATCGCGCTCACACCCTCCAGGAATATGCCACGCTGGCCGTCCCGAACATCTTCGTCGCCGACCGGCTCAAGGTGTGGCGGCCCGAGGAGTTGGGCGTGCCTGTTCAGGTGATGGCCCTGCCCTGGATCACGCGCAGCCGATTCCTGGCTCGCCACGACATGGCCGGCAAGACCGTCAATCAGATCCATGATCTGATGCTGGACCGCATCAACGAGGCCATCCAGCAGACCCTGGCCAATGAAATCGATCCCGCCCTGCCGCTTATTCTGACCGCCCACGCCAGCATCCATGGCGCGAAATACGGCAGCGAGCGGGCGGTCATGCTGGGCCACGATCTGGCCTTCAGCATGGGGCTGGTCGCCAACCCGCGTTTCGACTACGTCGCCCTGGGCCACATCCACAAGCACCAGTCGCTCAACGGGCAACAACACCCGCCGGTCATCTATTCCGGCTCGATCGAGCGCGTCGATTTCGGCGAGTGGCGCGACCCCAAAGGTTTCGTGCTGGCCGAGGTGACCCGCGGTCACACGGAATGGAGCTTTGTCCCGCTGAAGAGCCGGCCGTTCCATGACAGGCATATTCGCATTTCTGAGGCGGACGGTTTCATGGATAGGGTCATGAGCCACCTGCCCCCGGCCGAGGAGATCGCCGGCGCTATTTGCCGGGTTCGACTGGAGTATCCCTACGAGCTGGATGCTCTGCTGGATGAGAAACGCATCCGTGATCATTACGCGGCCGCTCTGGAACTGCGCATCACGAAGGACAGGGTCGGCAGCCAACACGCCAAACTGGGCGGCCTCGTGGCCGTCGAAACGCTGGGGCCGCATGCATTGTTGCGGCTCTACTGGCGCACCAAAGGAAAAACCGAAGCCGAGGCGGAGGAGCTGCTGGCTCTGGCCAAAACGGTGTTGAACATCCACGCCCCGGACGAGGGGGACGCTCCCCGCCCGGCGGCCCCAATCGAATCATGATCCCGCTACAATTGACCCTGCGCAATTTCCTGTCCTATCGCGACACGGCCGAACTGGACCTGTCCGGCATCCATCTGGCCTGCATATCCGGCCTCAACGGTGTGGGGAAATCCACCCTTCTCGAAGGCATCACCTGGGCGCTCTTCGGTAAGAGTCGCGTTCGCAGTGATGACGACGTCGTGAACCGCAGCGCGGCCGCCAAGGGTGAGGCCGCGGAGGTGTCCTTCACCTTCGAACTGGAAGGAGCCGTCTATCGGATCATGCGGCGCAAGGCCCCCGGCAAGACGTCCGAGCTGGAGTTCAACGCCCGCGCGCCAGGGGAGGACGGCGATCGTTGGCAGGTGAAGACCGAGGCCAAAATTCGCGAGACCCAGGCCGAGATCGAGAAGCTGCTGCGCATGAATTACGAGGTCTTCACCAACGCCAGCTTTTTGCTGCAAGGGAAGGCGGACGAATTCACGACCAAAACGGCCGACAAGCGCAAGGAGATCCTGGCCGACATCCTGGGCGTCAACCTGTGGGATGAGTACAAGGAACACGCCACCGAACGTCGCAAGGAAGCCGACAGCGAGGCGGCCGATTTCGACCGGAGGATCGCCGAGGTTGAGGCTGAGCTGGTCCAGGAGGAAGAGCTGATTCAGGCGCGGGAAAAGGCCGAGCTGCAGGTTAAAACCGTCACCGCCGAACGCGACCGGCAGGATGCGCTCGTGGCCGCCGCCCGCCGGAACAAGGCCCTGGCTGATAGCCAACGGGAATCGCTGGGCCGGACGGCGGCCGAACTGGCCAAACTCAAGACCGAACTGGAGAGAAATGAAAGTCTGGCCGCCCGGCAACGCGCCGAACTGGCCGGTCATCGGGCCACGCTGGACCGGCAGGAGGCGATCGCCGCGGCCTTCGAGGCCTGGCAAAAAGCCGGTTCCGAATTGGCCGCCTTGCAAGTCCGGGCCGAAGAACACGCCGCCATTAGCCGGGAGATGCATCCCCTCGAACTGGCCATCGCCCGCGCCGAGAGCCGGCTGCAGCAACAGGTGAGAGAGCTGGAGTCCCAACAGGAGAAGGCCGGGCAAGCGGCAGCCGAACTGGCGAACCTCCAGGCCGGTCTGATCGATCATGAATCCCGGCGAAACGACGTCCGGTCGCAGCTGGACAAACTCGCGGAGCAGCAGTCCGAATGGCAGACAGCCCGCGACCGCTTGCAGGCGGTGGAGTTCGAGCGCGAGCAAGCCCGGCTGGAGTTGAACCGGCTACGGTCGCGCGCCAAAGAGATCGCCAACCTGGAAGAGGAACGCAAGCAGGTTGAAACAAGCTTGCACGCCGATTCGACTTCTCTGGATAACGCTCGACACGCCCTGCAGGAATTGGCCGACAAACGGGAGTCGCTGGAGGCGAAGAGCCGAGAGAAGGCGGCGCTCGATGGCGAAAAGAAACATCTACGAGCCGAAATGGATGACCTCAAGGCTCGCATGACGACGCTGGAAACAGGAGGCGGGGAGAACTGTCCGCTCTGTGGTCAGGCTCTCACGGCCGAGCATCGCCGCCACGCCATCGAGCAAATCAATGATGAAGGCACCGGACGCGCCGCGCGATTCCACGAGATTACGGCCCTCCTCAAGACCCTGGAGAAGGAAACCGAGGATCTGAATCGCGATCTTCCAGGTCAGAGGGATTGGGAGAAAAAACGGGATAATCATCAGGCGGCCGTCTTCCGTTTTGAGGAACGGCTGAAGACTATCGACGGCACGATCGCTACCTGGCGCGAGAACGGCGAGAAGGCGAAAGCGACCGAGCTGGAGAAGAAGCTCGCCGATTCAGGCGAGTCGGCCGAATTGACCGCTCGCATGGCCCAATTCGAGGCCGCGGCCGAGAAGGCCCGCCAACTGGACGAGACGCTCCGGCAGGTCGAGGCGTCGATTACTCGCGACAGGACGCGCTGCGAAGACCTGTCGCTCATCCGCGACAAGTGGGAATCCCATGAACGGGCGGCGCTCGAAAGTACCCGGCGCCAACTGGCCGAAGGAGAGTTCGCCGACGAGGAGCGCGCCGCGCTGGCCAAGGTGAACTCCCGGCTGGCGGCCGTCGCCTACGATGCCGAGGCTCACGAGGCCGCTCGCTCCCGGTTAGGCCAACTCGCTAACGCTCCCGAGGAGCATCAGCAGTACCAGCAGGCTGAGGCGGCCGTCAAACCGCTGGCCGAGAGTCTGGCCGAACTTGAGCGACGGCACGAGATCGATGAGAAACGCGCCGCCGATCTACAACTCCAGCGTCAACAGGACGAGGCGCAACTGCAAGCGCTGGTGTCCGGCATCGGCGATCTCAACGCGGCCGAGGTTGAACTCCAGCGATTGCGCGAGACCGCCGTCGCCGCCATCAGCGCCGCCGGCGTGGCCCGGCAGAAGGTCGATGTGCTTGACGTCCGGCGGGAAGACCGGAAAAAGATGGCCGCTCAAAAGACGGCCTTGATGCATCAGATCAGCCTGCTGCGGCAATTGGAGGATGCTTGCGGCCGCAAGGGCGTCCAGGCGCTTCTCATCGACGCCGCCCTGCCGGAGATCGAGGCCTACGCCAATGATCTGCTCGACCGGCTATCGGGCGGCGATATGAGAATCCAATTCGAGACCCAACGAGCTTCCAAATCCAAAGTGGATAATCCAATCGAGACGCTCGATATCATCATCGGGGACAGTTTCGGCGTGCGGCCGTATGAGAACTACAGCGGCGGCGAGAAGTTCCGCGTCAACTTCGCCATTCGTCTGGCCCTCTCGCAGGTGCTGGCGCGAAGGGCGGGGGCGCGGTTGCAGACGCTGGTCATCGACGAGGGTTTCGGCAGCCAGGACCCGGAGGGCAGGCAACGTCTGGTTGAAGCGATTAACGCCGTCCAGGACGAATTCGCCTGCATCCTGGTCATCACCCACATTGACGAGCTGCGCGACAAGTTCCCGGCCCGCATCGACGTGGAGAAGACCGCCAACGGTTCGCGCTTTTCCGTCGTGACGATTTAGGGCGATCGACTATCTGCAAGCGGGTGCCGGGCTTGGCAGCCGCGACTTACGAGTAGATATATCCCGCCGCGCGCAGGCCGAACTGGATCATATCGTTGATGGCTTGCTGCCCCTCGTGCTCCTTGCCTGGCGACAGAAGCAGGTTATAGACGATCTCGTCGATCGATCCGGCCAGGCCCTCGGCCGTGCGACGAACATTCTGGGGCACGATCTCCTTGCGATCCAGGGCAGTCGTCAGAGTGCGCTGCCAGAGGCGAATGAGCTTCTCGCGATACTCCGACCGTCGTTCAGCCAGCGACGGCAGCGAACCCATGCCGCCGACCAACAGCAACTGGACGACCGCCGGTTCATAGAAGGCTACGTTGACATAAGCACGGATCACCGCGTCCATCCTGGCCGCAAAGGCGGACTGACTGTTCAACGCCTGATCCAGGGCCTGGAGCATGAAGGCGGCTGTCTCTTCAAACAGATGGTCGAAGAGGGTCTCCTTGTCGGGGAAGTAGAAGTAGAACGTGCCGACGGCGACGTCGGCCGCGGCGACGATGTCGCGCACCGTGGCCGCGTGATACCCTTTCTCGGCAAACACGCGCACCGCCGCCTGCATCATGGCGGTGCGTTTGGCATCTTTCTTGCGTCGTGTGTTTTCGGTGCTCCGATATGGCATAATGTCGGCCAATCATACTGAATTATGAGAGGAGTCGCAACGTGATGCCGCGCCTGTCCATCGACAAGCAGGATTCCGAACCCGCCTACAGGCAGGTCTACGACCAGCTGCGTGCCGCTATTCTGTCCGGCGAGCTGGCGCCGGGCGCGCGCCTGCCGGCCAGCCGCGCACTGGCGCGCGAGGCGGCCGTGGCCCGCATCACCATCGTCCGCGCCTATGACCAGTTGGAAGCAGAGGGCTTTGTCGAGAGCCGCGCCGGATCGGGGACCTATGTCGCTTCCGGCGTGCATCGTATCTCCGCCGGCGATACGCCCGGCGTCCGCTCCTTTCACCCCGCCCTGACCGAGTGGGGGCGCAACGCCCTGTCGCTCGAACGGACGGCCGAGCGCGTCAGCGAGACCGACCGCCCGGAGATCGATTTTGGTTTTGGCCGCTCTTTTGCCGAGCGGTTTCCCTATGACGTCTGGCGTCGCCTGCTAAGTCGCTATCTGTCAACCGACGACGCCATGCTGTCGCGTTACGGCTCGGCCGCGGGCTTCTACCCGCTGCGTCGGGCCGTCGCCGGCTACCTCGTCCGCGCGCGTGGCGTGCGTTGCCGTCCCGATGATGTCGTCATCGTCAGTGGCGCGCAGCAGGCGCTCGACATTCTGGCTCGCCTGTTGCTCAATCCGGGGGATGAGGTGCTGGTGGAATCCCCCGGCTATCGCGATGCCTTCACCCTGTTCCGGCTGCACAAGGCGCGGATAACCCATCTGCCGGTCGACCATGACGGCCTGCCGGTCGATCAAATCCCGCCCGGTTGCGCCGCCCGCCTGGCCTTTGTCACCCCTTCGCACCAGTTCCCCAAAGGGGGCACGATGCCCCTGGCGCGTCGTCTGGCGTTGCTGGAGTGGGCCAGGGAACGCGACGCGGTGATCGTCGAGGATGATTACGATGGCGATCTGCGCTACGACGGAGACTCTCTGGCGGCCTTGCAAGGCCTGGACCGGGACGGCCGCGTCGTTTATCTGGGGACCTTCTCAAAGGTTTTGTTTCCGGCGCTGCGCCTCGGCTATCTGGTGCTGCCGCCCAGCCTGAACGCGCCGTTTGTGCGCGCCAAGAGCCTCGTCGACCGCGGCGCGCCGACGCTGACGCAGGCGGCCGTGGCCGATTTCCTGTCCGAGGGTCATTTCGAGCGCCACCTGCGCGGGCTACGCCGGCAGTATGGCGAGAAACGGGCGGCTCTTGTCGAAGCCCTGGAGAGATACCTGGGCGATCGAGTGACCTACTCGCCCATCGCCGCCGGGCTGCACATCATGTTGTTCGCCCAACCGGGCGTCGTCGAGGCTCGTCTGGTGCGCGAGGCAGCCGAAGGCGGGGTGCGCGTCTACGCCGGAGCGACCTATCATCTGGAAAGCCCGCCGCCGCCGTCCATCCTGCTTGGATTCAGCGGACTGGATGAGCCGGCCATCGTCGAGGGTGTGCGACGGCTGGCGGCCGCCTGGCCCGATAGCGCCCGCTAGATCAACCAGCTGCCCTCCAGTCCGAGCAACTTCGCCTTGGTCTCGATGCCGCCACGTGCGCCGTAGCCGTGGAGCTTGCCGTCCGCGCCGAGAATGCGATGGCAGGGGATGATGATGGGCATGGGATTGGTGGCATTGGCCCGGCCCACGGCTCGCGCCGCCCCCGGCCTGCCCAACTGGTCCGCGATGGTTCCATAGTTGGTCGTGTGGCCGTAAGGGACGGCGCAGACGAGGTGGAGGGCGTCCTGCTGGAAGGATTGCATGACCGACCAGTCAATCGGGACGGTGAATTCGCGCAAGTCGCCACGAAAATAGGCGTCCAGTTCAGCCAGGGCGGTCGTGACGAAGGCGCTCGGCTCGGCCGCGACATCGGGAGCCTCCCCAACCAGCCGCGTGACGTCGGCCAGAAAGCGCGGCTCGTCGTCCCACATGCTGACGGCCGCCAGGCCGACGTCAGTGGCCGCCACCCAAATCGTGCCGACGAGCGTATTTTCCAGTTTGCCGATGGTGACCATATCGTCTTCCGTTATCTGAACATGGGCAGATGAAGCTATGGATGGACGACCGGATGGGCCGCCCCAAACTGCAGGTAGTATACCGCAATTCCGAAGGCCACGGCCGCGTTCAGTGATGTCTTTTGACCGGTCATCGGCAAGCTGAGAACGCCTTCGCACAAGGCCATGACGCCGGGATCAACCCCGGCCCGCTCATTCCCCACGACCAGCGCCAGACGAGCGGGCCGTTCCTCGACGGTGACGCCGGCCGGGCTGGAGGGCGTCCTCGGCTCCAGCGCCCAAAGCCGGTAGCCATCCGAGCGCAGCGCCGCGGCCATTTCCACCGCGTTCGGCCCATATGACCAGCTGACTACTACGTGCGCGCCCAGGGCGGCCTTGGCCAACCGAGAGTGGTCGGGCGTGGCGGTGATGCCGGCCAGATAGAGATGCCCGACGCCGGCGCCGTCGGCCGTCCGGAACATCGAGCCGGTGTTGTGGATGCTGCGGATATTGTCCAGCAAGCCGACGAGCGCGCGAACATCGCCCGGCGTATCGCCATGCAGCGGCCGCTCATGCGATGCCTCGGCCGCGACGACGACCGGCCCGCGGCAACGCGGACAACGCGCCGTTTTCGCTTCCGCGGCCGAGGCCGGAAAACGAAAGCGGCAAGTTTCGTCCACGCACTGGAGGAAGAAATAAGCCAAGAACGCCTAGCCTTCGAGCGCGCTCAGCAAGGCCGGAAGCAACTGCTTCTTGCGCGAGACGACGCCCGTGGCCCGTAATGTGCCGTCCGGTTCCTTGGCATAGGGCAGGCCGCCCAGACCCGGTACATCCGAGGTCAGCAGCAGCCGGCTGGAGCCGCGCACCACGTCGGTGACCATGAGCACGGCGAAACGCAGCCCCTTGGCGTCGCTCAACTTGATCAGAGCCTCCAGCAGCTCCTTGCGGTGTTCATCCAGTTCCACCAGGGACGTCACCTCGACCTGGGCAACGCCAAAGTTCATGCCGGCGGCTTCATAGAGCTTCAGGTCGGCGCTGACAAGCTCTTCCGGCGTCCGCGTTCCCAGACCTGTCCCCGAGGAGATGACCTTCTCGCCATAGGATTGGATAGTCTCACCGGCCATCGGCGACCCGGCGACAAACGCCCACCGAGCCAGACGGGCGGCCTCCTCACGGTCGCGCTCCGTCGTGGTCGGCGAGGTCAGGATGAGCGTGTCCGACAGGACTCCGGCCAACAGTAACCCGGCCAGCTCCGGCGGTGCGCTTAATCCGGCGTCATAAATTCGCTCCGAGATGAGCGTCGATGTGGAGCCGACGACATCGACGGTGAAGCGGATCGGCATGCGCGTCGACATATTGCCCAGCCGGTGATGATCGACGATTTCGACTACGTCGGCCTCGTCGATGAAGCCGATGGCCTGCCCCGGCTCATTATGATCGACCAGGATGAGCTGCATCCGGGGCGGGTTGAGTACCTCGCGATGGTAGCAGATGCCTACGTATCGGCCGTTTTCATCGACGACCCAGAAGTCGGTGCCCTCCTCCCTCAGGATGCGATTCAAGGCATCACGGACGCGCGTGTTGGCCTGGAACTGGGGCACGTGATCGTCGACCGCCTCACGACCGGGCATGTCCATCAACTCCTTGACACGCATCTCCTCGCGGCGCGGATGTGATCCCAGCGTGCGACTCAGGAAATCAAACAGGCTGATGACCGTCACCATGCCAAAGGGCTTGCCGTCGCTGTCGACGATGGGCGCGACGCCGCCGGTTCGGTTGGCGATTGACCAGATCTCGCGCAGGGGATGGTCCGGATCGGCCGTGTCGAGCCGGTGGGAAATCGTTGAAAAGCGGGGCGATGCGTCGGTCAGCAGGACGGGCTGCTCGATCCCCAAATGATTGAGCACCCACGTGGTTTGCGGGTTCAGATGGCCCGCGCGGGCGGCGATTGTGTTCTGCCCCTGGTCTCGCAATAGCCAGGCATAGCCCATCGCCGAGGCGATGGAATCAGTGTCGGGATTGATGTGTCCAACCACGTAGATGGCGTTATTTTTATTTCCGGTCATCAGCTGAGTTCCTGATAGATGGTATTGGCCACGACTCTACAGACATGCCAGCTTGTATTATACAGGCCATTTCTTACATCCAGGCTAACTATACGGCAATCGGATAGTCATAATACAGAAAGGATATCGCTTAATAGGTGATTGAGGTTCAAATTACCTTCGTCTTCCTTGCCGATCTGACATCATTGATAGCTATCATACCGGGTTAATTATAACCTAACATGGGTCGGCTCCGGGTGAATATGTCAATCGCATTTAGGCTAATAGCCGTACGGGTGGGACAAGGCGGCAGATAAGCCTCCTCTTCGCAGATTCCCGCAGATGCCGCATTGTCTCACCCGGCAGGGCGAGACACCCGGCGAACCACATATCTTGCCCGGTCAAAGGCTCTCGCGCCGGTTGTCCCGCCCGTACAAGCTGCTGATTTGGAAGACCGCTCAACGTCGGCCATAATTCGCCTGATGAGGTCCGAACGCCGATGAATTCCCTGATCCGTTTTGTCAAGAGGCGGCCGCTCCTGTCGGTCGCCCTGCTATACCTCGCGCTGTCCCTGGCGTTCTTCGCCGGCGTCCTTGTGCCGCCCGTTGGTCAGGCCCTGGGCGGCCACGACATGATCGGTTACTACTACGTCTATTGGGAAGCCGTGCGCGAGGCCCTGCTCGGCGGCCGCCTGCCCATCTGGGAACCCAATATCTTCGGCGGCTTCCCCTTCCTGGCCCAACCGCAACAAAGCACCTTTTACCCGCCCAGCTGGATCAATCTGATCGTGCCCGTGCGCGTCGGCGCCGGCCTGTACATGGTCTTCCACGTCTGGTTAGCCTCGTTCGGCATGTTTCTGTTTACTCGGTATATGGGCGGGCGACGACTGCCGTCGATACTGGCCGGGATCGGCTTCGCATACGGCGGTTTGCTGACCGGCCGGTTGTGGGCTGGGCACCTGCCGGTATACGCCGTCTTCATCTGGACGCCGCTCATGTTGCTGGCGTTGGCCTGGGCGATTGATCGGCGCCACTGGGCCGCGGCCGTGATAGCCGGCGCGCCCTTCGGCCTCGCCCTGCTGGCCGGGCATATTCCGTCGTTCCTCTACGTCGGCTTCGCCTGGGCCGCCTTCGCCCTGTATTTGTTCATCGATCGTGCCGGGGAGCGGTCACTCGTGGCGCGCACCGCGATCATCGCCGCCATCGCCGGATTGGCTCTGGCCGCCGTTCAATTGGTGCCGTTCCTCCAGTTCAGCGCCACCTCCGGTCGCGTAGCCGAGGCCGACTATGAGTTCGCCACCGACTATTCACTCCCCCCGGCCCATCTTGTAACGCTGGTGGTGCCGGAGTTCTTCGGCGAGCCGACACAGGTGGGCTACTGGTCCGTGCCCACCTTCGAAGAATTGACCTACTACGCGGGCATCCTGGCCATTCTGGGCATCATTCTGGCCTTGCGGCGGCCGACCCGACTTACCTGGTTTTATATCGCTCTGATCGTCATCGGTCTGTGGCTGGCGCTGGGCCGGTATGGGCTGCTCTATGAGTTGGCCTATCGCTTCCTGCCGCCGTTTCGACTGGTGCGCGCGCCGGGTCGGGCCGCCTTCCTCTACCTTTTCGCCGGGTCGGCTCTGCTGGCCCACGCGCTGACCTACTGGCGAGATCGGCAGCCTGAAGATCGCCGCCGCGCCCTTTGGCCTTATTGGCCCGCGGCCGTCTCCGTGTTCTCCATCGCCCTGTTCACCGCGCTGGCGGCCACCGGCGCGGTTTTCATGTCGGTCCACCCGACCGATACCAGCGGCCGCCTCTGGCAGCAAATCGGCGGCTATTCATTGGCTCTGGTCACGGCGGGGATCGGCGGGGCGCTGATCTGGGCCTATCTCAACGCCGGCGACAATCAGCCCGGCAGGCCACTAACAGGATTCGACCGCCGGCGGGTCGTCATGATCGGCATGGCGCTCATCGTCCTCGTCGTCGCCGATACCTGGCTGTTCAGCCACAAGATGGTACGCACGGCCGCGACCGCGCCCGATCCGGTCTGGACCGACGGCCGCGCGCTCATCGGTGAACCGGAGGGTCGCGTCCTGCCCTGGGGAGTGCCGCTTTTCAGCCAGAACGGAGCCATGCGGGTCGATTGGCCCAGCGTGTTCGGCTACGACTCGCTGGAACCGGCGGCCCATATCGCGCTGGCCTCCTCCGTGCCGGACCCGCGCTCGACAGCCTACGACATATTGGGCGCGACCCATGTCCTGGCCGGGGTGCCTCTGGATGAGTTCACCGAAGGCGACCGCGGATTGTCACTGGTAGGCCAACAGGGGTCGGCCTGGGTCTACCGGCGCGCGCGGCCGTTGCCTGTTGCGCGACTGGTCTATGCGACTGAGACCATCCCCGACGCGGCGGCCGCCATCAGCCGCGTCCACGACCCCGACTTCGATCCGGCAACGACGGCCATCCTTGCCGGCCCCGCTTCCTGCCCCCTCGGCCCCGCGCCTGCGTCGCCCGGCGAAGTTGAACTGCTATCCCATGAAACAACCCGGTGGCAGCTCCGAACCAGCAGTGACGCCCCGGCCCTCCTCGTGTTAGCCGAAAATGCCTATCCGGGCTGGCGGGTGACGGTCGATGGAGAAGCGGCCGAATCGCTGACCGCCTATACATCCGTGCGCGCGGCCTGTGTGCCGCCCGGGGAACATATCGTGGAATGGACGTTTGCACCGCTCATCTACCTCGCGGGAGCGACCGTTTCCGTTGCCACCCTGGCTCTAATGGTGGCGGCGGCGTTTGTCTTGCGGCGGCGTATAGCGGCAGCCTAGCGCAATATCCTGCCTGCGATCCGGTTGGCGCGCTTCATGGCTCTGTCCATCTCGTGCACGCTCGGCCCCTTCATCCCTTGCGTCTCCTGCGCCCGGAAGTAGGAATCCATCGCCGCCCGTCCTCCGGCGATGAGCAGTTCCCGCCGCTCGTCGGTCATATCGAATTCCGTCGTCCCGAAGGATCGGGCGGGCAATCGGCAGACGAGCTGCTCAAAGGCCTCGATCACCATTTTGTCATGCGCCTGAGTGGCCGTGTCGATCAGGTCAACGATTCGCACCGCCGGCGGCAAATCGGACAGGCTTCCGCCCGGGACCGTGGGCGGTTCATCGACGCCATCGACGGGCATATCCTCATCGATCAGCAAGCCAAGCACATTCAGGCCGGTCTTTGGACCCATCAGGGATGTCACATATGGATCAGTGGAGAGGAACAGTTCGATGGGAAAATTGGACAGCAAGCCGCCATCGACGATCCGGTGATCGGCCGGTGAACGGCCGAGATACAGCCCCCACTCCGGCCGCCAGATGACCTCCTCCCATAACAGTGGCAGGCTCATGGACATGCGCATCCCCCACACCACCGGCAAATCCGGCGCCGTGTGGCGGTTGAGAACCAGGAGACGGCGATCGGTCGTATCGGCCGCCACCAGCGAAAGCTCCACACCCGTGGCCTCGTAGAATCCCGCGAAAGTCCGGTCGCTCAGACGTCGCGAACGGCCGCCGGGTGGCGCCTGATCGAGTTTACTTTTGGCCCAGACGATGAACGCATCGGCCGAATACCATCCGCCGCGTTCGATGAAGGAGAAGAAGTGGACCAGTTCGTCCCGCATCATCATGCTCAGGATGAGGCGGTCGATCCGGTTTTCGATGAAATCGGGGATGGTTCTCAGATTAAGCCGTTCCAGATAGAGCCGCGTCGCGCTGGCTTCCACCTCCTGTTTCGTGAATGGTCGTGGCCGACCCAGAAACTTGTGGAAGACAGGCACGCCGTTTTCGTCCTTTTCTTTCAGCGCATTTTGCATCTCATCCGACGAAAAGCCGGCGGCAATAAACGTGGCCATGATCGCCCCGGCCGACGTCCCCAGGAGTCGCCCCGGCGTGTGCCCTCGCCGCTCCAGCTCCTGCAAAGCGCCGACGAAGACCATCCCCTTGGCCCCGCCGCCTTCAAATACCATGTCGTACTGCATATCGATCTCCCGCGGAATGACGCCATCCACCAGACTTCCGGCGTTATTATGGCCTGTATCGGCTGTTGCTGCACCTTAAAAATCTTGAGTCGCGAACTTCACAATCAGCCAACCAGAGCATAACCCATTTGGAGCCCATCGCCGGCAATGGCCTGTGGCCAACTGTGGCCAACTATCTGTGAGATGGATAGGAATGCGAATCGCCGGATTGAACTTGGCCCCAGGTTATGTTAAAAACGAACGGTTAGCATGGCGGGCGCGACTTGTCGCGGCGAGCACCGCCGGCGGTCTAATTAATTATGATCAACCGGTTACACATGAAACGATTCTTTTTTGCGATGGCGTTGCTGCCGATATTATTCATCAACATCGGGAACGCGGCCGCCCAGGACAGGCCTGGCGACAATATCCCGACTGACTGCACTTTCGAGGGTTACGATCTGGGGCTGACCACCATAACCGGCGAGGCGCTGGGCTTTGAGTGCGGCTTTGTGGTCGTCCCGGAACGGCACGAGAACCCCGATGGGCCGACGATCCGCATCCCCTACGCCATTCACCGGGCAACAGGCGATAACGTCCGACCGGATCCGTTGGTCGTAGCCCAGGGTGGCCCCGGAGGCGATGCTTTCAAGATTTTCACCTTGCTGGCGGCAAGCTCTCAGATCAGCCTCAACCGGGACATCATCGTTTTCAATCAGCGGGGAACGCCCTACGCCCAACCCGAATTGACCTGTCCCGAGACGGATGAGGTTCTGCGCGAAATGCTGGCCGCCTCCAGCGAGGAGGGCGAGCAGATCTACAACGAGGCCATTGACGCCTGTTACGCCCGCCTGCAGAGCGAAGGGATCGATCTGTCGGCCTTCAACAGCCTCCAGAACGCAGCCGACATCCCCATGCTCGTCCGGGCCTTGGGCTATGACGAATATAACTTTTACGGCGTATCCTATGCCACCTTGCTGGGCCTCCATTTGATGCGCAACCACCCCGAAGGTCTGCGCTCCGTCATCCTGGACAGCGTCGTGCCACCCGAGATCAATTTTATCCAGGCCTTCCCCGAGAGCGAGGATCGCGTCCTGAGAGAGATATTCGCCAGTTGCGCGGCCGATCCCGTCTGTCGCGAGCAATATCCCGACCTGGAAAATCGCTACTTCGCCCTCGTTCGCCAATTGAATGAAAATCCCATCACTCTCACCATCACCGATCCCGAAACGGGCGATGATTATGAGGCCCTTCTCGACGGGGCAGGCCTGCGCGGCCTCGCCTTCCAGCTACTCTATGCCCCCGGCATGAGTGCCGCCTTGCCCAAGATGGTGGCGGATATGGAACAAGGGGACACCCGCTACCTGCAACTGATGTGGCCGTTGCTGGCCTTCGACCAGTCAATTGCTGAGGGGATGTATTACTCAGTCGTGTGCGCCGAGGATGCCGACATCGAACCGGATGCCGTCCCTCTCGGCGACCTGTATCCTGAGATCGCCGCAACGGCAATCAGCGATCTGCAAGGCTACAAGGACAACTGCCGGCGTTGGCAAGTTGACCAACTGGATTCATCGGTTGACGATCCCGTGGTCAGCGACATCCCCACCCTGCTGATTTCCGGCGGGTTTGACCCGGTGACGCCGCCCGCCTTTGCGGCATCGGCCGCTGCCGGATTGCAAAACGCCTTCAACATCGTCGATCCGCTGTCCGCGCATGGGAACGTCTTCACGAATCCCTGTTCGACCGGCATCGCCGCCGCCTTTCTGGACGATCCGACGGTCGCGCCCGATACCAGCTGCCTGACCGAACAAGTGGCGCCGGCCTTCGTGCCGCCTGACGCCATCACCGTTCCCATGTTGGCCGGCATCAACAGCCTCACGAGTGGCATTATTGCTTTCTTCATCGTGGCCGGGCTGCTGCTGTTCGTGGTTCTATCGACGCTCATTGTCTGGCCGGCCGTGTTCATCATCCGGGCCTTTGGTCAAAACAAACCCGTCCGCTCGCCTGAAGACCGGCGCGCCCGACTATTCAGCCGGATCGCAGTGCTGGTTTTCGCCGCGCTGGCGGTGGCGTTTGTCTCCGGCTTCCTGGGTTTCGTCATCTACACCCTGGCCAAGGAGCAGACCTTGCTGATAGCGATGTCTTTGCCGCCCGCGGCCGCTCCGGTGCTGTGGCTGCCCGTCATTCTGCTCATCATGGCCCTGCTCGTCGTCGTCGCCGCGATCCTGCTGTGGCGGCGAACGGGATCAGGCACGACCCTCGGCAAGATATACTATTCGATCGTCGCTCTCTCGGCCGTAGGCTTCGTCATCGCGTTGGCGACGCAGGGATTACTCTGGCCTCCCCTGTAATCAGGCTCCGAGGCGATGCTATTCTTCCCTGGGAATTTCCATTGCCGGTTGTAATTCGACTGCTATAATGAACCGGTTTTGCCCCGATTACATTCGAGGCACCGAGGTATGATGAACAGAAATCGAGATATGGTATGGTTGGTGGTCATAATCCTGATTGTGGCCGCCGCTATCTGGGTGATCACCAGCCCACGCTTTCCAGTTCGGCTTGGTCTGGACCTGCAGGGTGGTCTGCAAGTCCTTCTTGAAGCCGATGTGCCGGAGGATCAGGTAATTACTCCCGACGCCATGAACACCGTGCGGCAGATCGTCGACCGCCGCGTGAACGCCATCGGCGTCACCGAGCCGTTGGTGCAGGTCGAAGGGGCGCGCCGCATTTTGGTCGAACTGCCCGGCATTGAGGATCCCCAGGAGGCTCTCTCCCTCATCCAGGAGACGGCGCTGCTGGAATTCGTCGACACCGGCGACTACTCCCTGCCCGAAGGCCTGTGCATTCGTACTTCGCTCAACGATGGCCCGTCCCGTTGCGAGGCCGAAGCTCCGGAAGGTTCGGAAGCTCCGCCCATCTTCCCGACGGTGCTGACCGGAGCCGGGCTGCGCGAAGCCAAGGCGGCCGGAGACCAGTTCGGCCAGTACTTCGTCGAGTTCACACTCACCGATGAGGGCGCCAAAATTTTCGCCGACCACACACGCGCCAATCTGGGCAAGTTCCTCACCATCGTCCTGGACAAGGAAGTGATCTCCAGCCCAACCATCAGCGCCGTCATCGAAGGACAGGGAACCGTAACGGGCAATTTCACCCTTGAAGAGGCTCAAAACCTGGCCACGAAATTGCAATTCGGCAGCCTGCCCGTTCCCCTGCGCATCGAGAGCACCCGCCAGATCGGCGCGACTCTCGGCGAGCAATCCATCGAAGCCAGCATCCGCGCCGGCGCCATCGGCGTCATGGTCGTGTTGCTCTTCATGCTCATCTACTACCGGTTGCCCGGCTTGCTGGCCGATATCGCCCTGATCATCTACGTCCTGCTCAGCTTCGCCGTCTTCAAGGCCGTCGGCGTGACGTTGACCCTGCCGGCCATCACCGGCTTCCTGCTCTCCACCGGCATGGCCGTCGACGCCAACGTGCTCGTCTTTGAACGTATCAAGGAAGAGATGCGCAAGGGCGCACACCTGGAGGACGCCATCGAGACCGGCTTCTCGCGCGCCTGGAACTCTATCCGCGACTCCAACGTGGCCACACTGGTTATCTGCTTCATCCTCTGGATATTCGGCCGCAATTTCGGGGCCGGCGCGGTCGAAGGGTTTGCCGTGACCCTGGCCATCGGTGTGTTCATCAGCATGTTCACGGCCGTCCTGATCACCCGCACGTTGGTCCGCGTCACCCTCGGCCGCTACGCCAATCGTTTGCAGAATCGCAAGGGATTGCTGGGCCTTTCGACACAGCAAGACAAATCCACCAAGTCGTTCGTTTACCACATCGTCGAGAACCGTCGCCGCTACTTCGCGTTCTCGACCATTATGCTCGGCCTGGGCGCGGCGGCCATGATCGCCTCACTTGTCTTCACCGGCTCGATCATGCGCGTCGGCGTCGATTTTCGCAGCGGCACGCGCTTTGAGGTTCAATTCCAGGAGCCGGTGGAGGAGAACGAGATCCGCGAGGTCTTCGCCAACTTTGGCCTCACCAGCCCCGCGGTTATCGCCCTTCGCGGCGAGGGGCTGGAGAACGCCTGGCAGATTCGTGGCGAATTTGTATCTCCCGAAGTCGCCCAGTCCATCCTTGACGGGCTAAATGAAGTCGCGCCGCTGAACAAGGCCGCCTCGCAGGTGACCAGCGTCAGCGCGGCCGTCGGCAACGAGGTGACCCGCGCGGCCGTCATCGCCGTGCTTTTCTCGGCCGTCGTCATCCTCATCTACATCGTCATCGTCTTTCGACAGGTTCCCAATACCTTTCGCTACGGCTCAACGGCCGTCCTGGCCTTGCTCCATGACCTGTTCATCATCCTGGGCTTCGCGGCGCTCACCGGCCTTCTCCTCGGCTGGGAGGTGGATGCCTTGTTCCTGACGGCCGTGTTAACCATCGCCGGTTTCTCGCTGCAAGACACCATCGTGCTGTTCGACCGCATGCGCGAGAACATCGCCCGGCGGCCGTTCGAGAAGATCGACCTCATCGCCAACCGCTCCATCGTCGAGACGATCCATCGCTCGCTGGTGACGCAGCTCAACGCCATGTTCGTCATGGTCGCCATCCTGCTCTTTGGCGGTTTGTCCATCCGGCCGTTCATCGCCACGCTGTTTTTCGGCCTGCTTCTCGGAACCTACAGCTCGATCTTCATCGCCGTGCCGCTCCTGGTCACCTGGGAGGAGCGCGTCACCGCCCGACTGCGGGCGGCCCATGCCTAGATGAGGCGATATGCAAGCGCTGGTTCTTCATAACGGTCAACTGACGGTTCGTTCGGACTACCCGCAGCCCGAACCCGGCCCGGATGAGGCGCTCTTGCGCGTCTCGTTGGCGGGGATCTGCTCCACAGACCTGGAACTCATCAAGGGCTATGCGGGGGGCTTCAACGGCGTGCTGGGGCATGAATTCGTGGGCGTGGTCGAGCGGACGGGTTCGACCGATGCGGATGGTTGGGTCGGCCGTCGGGTCGTAGGGAGCATCAATCTGGGCTGCGGCCGCTGCCCTGTTTGCCTCGGCGACGGGCCGGAGCATTGCCCCAACCGCACCACGCTCGGCATCCACAACCGCGACGGCGTCTTCGCCGATTACACCACCCTGCCCCTGGCCAACCTCCATGCCGTCCCCGATAACGTGGCCGATGAAGAGGCGGTGTTTACCGAGCCGCTGGCCGCGGCGTTGCGCATCCGCGAGCAGATCGCCGTGCGTCCGACGTCGCGAATCGCCGTCGTCGGGCCGGGGCGGCTGGGTCTTCTGGTGGCTCAGGCGATGGCCCTGGCCGCCGGGGATGTCATCGTCCTCGGCCGTCGACCGGTGACGCTGGAGCTGCCTGCTCGACTGGGCCTGAAGACCGGCCTGGTAGAGGCCCAGGCCGACGACAGCTTCGACCTGGTCGTCGAAGCGACCGGCAACGATGCCGGGCTGGCCCATTCGCTGCGGCTGGCCCGGCCGCGGGGCACGCTGGTGCTCAAGAGCACCTTCCACGGCCATGCCGACATCGACCTGACCAAGCTGGTCGTGGGCGAGATCAACGTCGTCGGCTCTCGCTGCGGGCCGTTCGCCCCGGCGTTGCGCCTGCTGGAACTCAGCGCGCAGGCCGGTGTCCAGGCTCCGATGGGTTTAGGCGTGCAGGTGCGGCCGCTTATCAACGGTGAATACCCGCTGCGCGACGGTCTGGTCGGTTTTGATCATGCCGCCCAACCGGGCGTGCACAAGATCTTGCTGCGGCCAAATTAGCTCAGCCCGCATCCGCCCTTAGGCCAATTCCAGATTCAGCGCCTCGCGCAATATCCCCACCATCTCCGCGATCTGGGCCTCGTCGATGATCAGCGGCGGCCCCAGCATGATCACATCGCCGTTCTTGCCGTCGGCACAGCCGGTCGAGTAGTAGACGACCAGCCCCAAGTCAAAGGCCCGATTCTGGATGCGATGGGCAAGGCCCTCGGCGGCCGCGAACGGCTCCTTGGTCGCGCGGTCTTTCACCAGCTCAATGCCCCAAAACAGGCCGCGGCCGCGAATATCGCCCACGTTGGGATGATCGCCGATCTGCTCCCGCAAGGCACGGCCAAGCACGTCGCCCATCGTCGCCGACCGCTCGATCAGTTGCTCGCGTTGCAGGATATGGAGCGTCGCCAGTCCGGCCGCGGCGCCCACGGCGTGATGGCTGAACGTGCCACCGTGGTTGAAATCGCCCAGTTTCCGGCGCAGCAGCTCGACGTCCTCGCCCCGGGCGGCGATGAAGCCCAGAGGGAAGTAACCGCCGGCCGATCCCTTGGATGTGATCAGGATGTCGGGCGTCACGTTCCAGTGATTCAGCCCCCACCACGTCCCCGTGCGGCCCAATCCCACCAATACCTCGTCCGCGATGAGGAGGACGCCGTAGCGATCGCAAATCTCCCGGATGAGTGGCCAGTAGTCATCGGGCGGCGCGGCCGCGCCCAGAGACGCACCGCTGATCGGCTCGGCGATAAACCCGGCGATGTGATCCGGCCCATAGGCCAGGATCATCTCCTCCAGCCGCGCCGCCGATTCCGCCCCGCTTATTGGCCGCCGGTAGGTGTAGGGCGTCGGGATATGGGGTACGTCATGGAGCATGTTCAGGTAGGGCGCGCGCAGGCCGGCGCGGCCGCTGGCCGCCAGCGCGCCAAAGGTCATGCCGTGGTAGCTCTGCCAGCGGCTGATGATGATGCTGCGCTTGCTCTCGCCACGGGCCATCTGAATCTGGCGCGCCAGTTTGATCGCCCCTTCGACGACCTCGGAGCCGCTGCTGAGGAAGTAGAAGCGAGGCTCCGCCAAAGGCACGACGCCGGCCAGTTCGGCCGCGTAGCGCTCCAGCGGCTCGCTGGTGAACATGGTGGCGTGGACATAGGCCGCCGACCGCGACTGCTCCATCATGGCCTCGACGATCTCGGCCCGGCCATGACCGACGTTGACGACCAGCGGCCCGCCGCTGCCGTCGATGTAGCGCTTGCCGCTCTCGTCGTACAGATAGATACCCTGGCCATGACTGATCATCGGCCGCGGGTGGTTCATCGAACGGTAAAAAACGTTGCCGTGAGGGTGGGAATAGAGCATGGGGTACACTCCAGGCCCGGAACACGCCCGGGCCAATCAGCGACAGGTTTTCAACGGATGGGAAAAGGCCGATCGGCTACCGGGCATGCGGGCCGATCGGCCGTTGTTAACGATAAAGCCCCTGCGGGTCCAACTGCTCGCGGATGATCGCCAACTCCTCGGCCGAGGGCGGCGTCATCTCCCGCACTTCATCGGCGACGCGAACAGGCCAGCCGACGACCGCCTGCACGCTCTCCAGCGTCTCGCCGGGGGCCAGTTCGACCAGCATCATCTCCCGCTCCGGGTTGTCAAAGGTGAACAGCGCCTTATCGGTGATGACCTTGTCGGGGCCGTAGCCGGGCATGCCCAGCCGCTGACGCGCGTCGCCGCCGTCCAGATGGCCGGGGCTGGTGAGGAAGTCGAGCCTGGGCACGAAGGCCCGTTTCGACAGGCGCATGATCATGAAGATGCGCCGGGCGTTGATGGCGATCTCGCACGCGCCGCCGGAGCCGGGCAGGCGGGTCCTGGGCGACTGGTAATCGCCGATGACGGTCGTGTTCAGGTTGCCGAAGCGGTCGATCTGTGCCCCGCCCAGCAAGGCGACGTCGATCAATCCGCCCTGCAGGTAGAGCATGAACAGGTCCGCCATGCCGACGACGGAGGTGGCCCCGCTGACCAGCGTCGGGTCGCCGATCGATAGCGGCAGGCGGGCCGGCTGCGCGCCAAATACGCCGCTCTCATAGACCAGTTCCATGCCCGGCGAGTGACTGCGCCGAGCCAGGTTGCAGGCGATATTGGGCATGCCGACGCCGACGAAGACGGTGCGATTGCCCGCCAGCGCGCGCGACGCGGCGATGATCATCAATTCGGACGGGGTAATTTTTTGGGTATCGTCCATATCGTTATTCGTAGCGGCCGTAGTTGACCGGATCGGCTTCCAGTTTGCCGGGGGCGAGGCGATCGAGCGTCTCGCGGCCGAGCTTGTCCAGATAGGCGGCGCGGTCGGGCAGGCCATAGACCCACTCCTCCAGCCACGCCTCGGTCGTCTCCCGGTCGCGCGACCACTCGTCCCATTTCAGATAGAACTCATTGTCGCGATCGTAGTAGCCCTGCACGTAGCTGGGATGCGCGCCGTATGGCTCGTGAACCACGGCGTCAACGATGAGGCCGGGGATGAGCGTCCGGTTCGGGTCGCGACGGATCACATCCTCATCGACGATCTCCTCCACCACGATGATGACCTTCTTCGAGGCGAACGCGACCTCCTTCTGCGTGCCCAACAGCCCCCACAGCTGAGTGTTGCCGTGGATGTCGGCGCGCTGGGCGTGGACAAAGGAGACATCAGGCTTGAGTGGCGGCACGACGGCGATTTGGCCTTCGCCGTAGGGATTGTCGATAAACCGTATCAGGTCGTTGGCCGCGGGCATGTCGCTGCCCAGATAGCTGCGCAAGGGGAAGAAAGGCAGATCCGCGGCTCCGGCCATATAGCGGCCGACCATGCCGAAGTGGGAATACTCCTCGATCTCCAGCGGCCGGGGGATGTCCTTCTCCAGCGCGCGCCGGATGCCATGCAGGCTGCCGACACCCGGATTGCCCAGATAGCTGAAAACCAGCTTGGCGGCCACTCCGGCGGCGATCATCTGGTCATAGATCAGGTCGGGCGTCAGGCGGCACAGCACCAGATCGCGCTTGCGTTGGCGGATGATCTCATGGGCGGCCGCGAAACAGATGAAGGAGGTGAACCCCTCGATGGCCAGCGTACAACCGTCTTCGACGTAGCGATCGACGGCCTCGCGCATGGTGGTGAGTTTGGTCATAGGAATATGTTTGAGAAAACGAACCCTGTGGCGCAACCTGTAGGACAACCTGTCAGGTTGTCAGGATTTCGCAGCCTGTCAGATGTCAGGATTTGGCAACCTAACAGATTGCCAGGATTTCGCAACCTAACAGGTTACGCCACAGGGTTAAGAGATAACGGTTTAAGAGACGACGGTCTGGCTTTGTTCCTTCATGTACTGCTGCACGTAATAGAAGCTGCCCGCAGCCTTACCGGTGGAACCGCTGCCCTTCCAGCCGCCAAACGACTGGTAGCCGGGCCACGCGCCAGTAGTCGCGCCGGAAGCTCGGTTGACATAAAGAACGCCCGCCTCAATGTTGTCGAGGAACCACTGAATCTCGTCCTCGTCCTCGCTGAAAAAGCCGGCCGTCAGACCATATTCAACGTCGTTGGCCTTCTTCATGACCTCGTCGAAGTCATCGAACGCCTCGACCATGACGATGGGCAGGAACATTTCCTGTTTCCATAGCTTGTGGTCTTCCGGCAAGTTGTCGGCGATGGTCGGCGCGACATAGTAGCCCTTGTCGTCCAGCGCCTTGCCGCCGAAGACGATGTCGCCACTCTGGCGCAGATCATCGACGAAACCCATGTAATCCTCGAAGGCGCCCTTGTTGATGACCGGCCCCATCCAGTTGTCGACGGCGGTTGGGTCGCCGACCTTGATCTTCGACGTCAGATCGACGAACTTCTTCATGAACGCATCCTTGACATCCTTGTGCACGTAGAGCCGGGAGAGCGCCGAGCATTTCTGCCCTTGCAGCCCGAAAGCCGAACGCATGGCCCCCATGGCCGCCTTGTCCAGGTCGGCCTTGTTGCTGACGATGGTCGGGTTCTTGCCGCCCATCTCGGCCACGCACGGCCGCGGATACTGCCCACCGCTGAAGGAGCGAATGATCTTCATGCCGACGTCGTAGCTGCCGGTGAAGGTAATGCCGGCCACGTCGGGATGGTCGACCAGCGTCTGGCCCACGCTGCGGCCGCCGCCGGTGACGAAGTTGAACACGCCCGGCGGAAGACCCGCGTCGCGGAAGGCCTCGGTCAGCAGCCAGCCGGTGAAGGGGGTGTCCGTCGCCGGCTTGAAAACAACCGTGTTGCCGGCCACCAGGGCCGCGCCGCTGGGGCCGCCGGCCAACGCGCCGGGGAAGTTGAACGGGGAGATGACCACCCAAACGCCATAGGGCTTCAGGACGCTGCGATTGTGGTGTTTATCGCTCTCGTTCTTGAGCGAGCGGGTGAAGCCGTTGTTGGCTTCCATCGCATCGCAGTTGTAGCGAATCAGGTCGGCGGTTTCTTCGACGTCGCCGAGCGCCTCCAGCCGGTTCTTGCCGACTTCCAGGCTCATGATCGCGCCGATGTGGAACAGCCGATCGCTGAGCAGATCGGCCGCGCGCCGCAGGAGGGCCACTCGCTCCTGCCAGGGCGTGTCGCGCCAGCCGGGGAATGCCGCCTTGGCTGCGGCAACGGCGTCATTGGCGTCCTGCTCGGTGCCCTTCTGGAAATAGCCCATCACCAGATCCTTGTCGGTCGGGCTGATCTTGGCGAAGGTTTCCTTGGCGAAGACCTCTTTCCCATTGATAAACATGGGGTAGTTCTTGCCCGAGTGGGCGCGAAAATCGACCACGGCTTCGTCATAGAGCCGGTGAAGCTCGGGATCGGGGCTTGCCAGCGTCGAATAAGTAACCTTGAATTTTTGGGTCATCGGTATCTCCTGAGATTGATATAGTGGGATCGTGTGGAAAAGAAACAGGCGTAAACCTGTGATGTGCTTCATGTGAAGCTTTCGCTATCATTATTATAGCCTGATCGGATCGACAGTTCAAAGTGATGGCATGGGATGCTCATGCCAAATGCAAGCATTCCAGCCGGTAAAATGACGTCAGGATATCACCAGGAATGTACTCCCGGAACCGCGGCAATCAGAACTTCAGCAACCACTCCATGCGCTCGCGAATCTCATCGACGCGGGGGATCATGGCATCCATGAGGCCGGTATTGAACGGCACAGGGATCGAGGGCGAGGCCAGCCGAAGAACCGGCGCGTCCAGGTCGAGGAAGGCTTCCTCGGCAATGACCGCGGCGATCTCCCCGCCGAAACCGACCAGGCGGAAGTCCTCGTGGACGATGAGGCAGCGCGATGTCTTGCGAACGGAACGGAGCACCATCTCCCGATCCCAGGGCACGATCGTCCGCAGGTCGACGATCTCGATGCTCGCGCCGACGGCATCCGCGGCCGCCTCACAACGCTCCACCATCGCCCCCCAGGTGACAACCGTCAGCGACTCGCCCGGCCGCACCACCCACCCGCGGCCGAAAGGCAACACGTAGTCATCCCCCGGGTAGGGGCGGCGGGCCGAGGCCGCGTCAAGCATGGCCCGATGCTCAAAAAACATCACCGGATCGTTGCCTCGCAAGGCCGCGCGCAACAGGCCGACCGCGTCCTCGGCATTGGAGGGGAAGGCAACATGCCAGCCGACGCTATGGGCGAATGCCGCTTCGTCGGTGACGCTATGCCAGGGGTCGCCGATGCGACGAAACCCGCCGGGAATACGCACCACCATGGGGACGGCGAAGCGTCCGGCCGACCGCCAGCGCAGCGAGCCAAGGTTGTGCATCTGCTCCGTGGCCGGATCGGCGTATTTACGAAACTGAATCTCCGGCACGGGCATCAACCCGGCCAACGCCATCCCGACTGAGCGGCCGATGATCCCTTCCTCGGACAGGCTGGTATCGAAAACGCGCCCCTCCCCATGGTGGGCTTGCAGGCCCAGCGTGGCCGCGTGGACGCCGCCCTTGTGGCCGACGTCCTCGCCAAACACCAGACAGCGAGGGTTGACGTTCAACTCCACATCGAGCGTGCGCCGGATGGCTTCGACCATTGTCAGGCGGCGCGGATCCGGTGGGTTCGGAATGTCCGTCCCCGCCGGGAGGGTGATGCCTTCGGCCGCCAGACCGCCATGCCGGGGAACGGGCGAGCCTTCGGACCAGACACGACTGGTCACTTTGGCCGGGTCGGGTTGGGGCTGAGCCATGGCGGCATCGCGAGCGCCGGCCACCTCGGCCGCGGCGGCTTCCTCCAGAGCGGTCCATTCCGCCTCGCTCATCCGCGAGGGGACCAGAAAACGACGCATGGCCGGAATAGGGTCGCGGGCCAGTTCGGCCGCTCGCTCTTCCTCGGGCTTGTAAGCCTGATTATCCGTGCTGGAGTGGCCGGAGAGTCGAGGCACCGTCAGGCGCAGCAAGGCCGGGCCTTCCCAGGAGCGGACATACGACACGGCCGCATGGACCAATTCAGCCGCCTCAGCCGGATCACAGCCGTCGCCGTCCCATATCTTCAGATCCCTGAAAGAGGCGAGATTGGCGGCGATGTTGCCACCGGGGGTCTGGAGCGTGCTCTTCACCGATATGGCGTAGGTGTTGTCTTCGATGACGAACAGGAGGGGCAACTTCAGCGTCGTGGCCATCGTCAATGCCGACCAGAAACCATTGCCGGCCACGGATCCGTCGCCGCCAAAGACGACGGCGATGCTGCCCGCGGCCTCACCCTCCTTCAATTGTTCATAGCGATAGCGAATGGCCTGCGCCCAGCCGGCGGCGGGGGTGTATTGCGAAGCCACATCCCCGGACACCGGAAACACCACCGCCCGGTTGCGGCGGGGCATGTTAAACGTCACCCCGACATCCCGGCCTTCAGTGACGCTGCCGACGCGAGCCATATCAGAGGCCAGCGCTTCCTCGGCCGTCAGACCGCTGCCGAGCATGAACGGCCGCGAGCGATAGTAGACCGAGGCGGCATCGAACGGCTTGATGAGCATCTGGGCGATTAGCAATTGGCCGATCTCATGGCCACGCGCCGAAAACTGGTAGGTGACGTGCCCTTGCGGCGTCAACTCGCGCTCTTCCAGTTCGTCCATCAGCCGCGAGACAAGCGCCAGCCGGGCCACCTCCTGCCAGTCAAAGGGAAATATATCGGGATTGGTCACGAGCAATTCTCCTTGGTGCTGAGCGCCGGGGCCGTGTCGGGTTCGCAGGGCGACAGAATGGCTCGCCCTCGGCGGTTTGGTTATCGGGTATCGGGTGATATGTTACCCACTAATCACCGATGTGAACAATCGTGCGCCCGGCCCGGCCGGGAGCCAGGCAATCATGAGAGACGGCTTGGTCATCGCCACCCGTGCCTTATCGTTTGATTATAATACCTCCCGGCGGAATGACCGGTGCGGTTTTCACCATGTCGTGCCATGTCCATATGGCCTTAAACAATACTTTCATCATATAAATACGTGTTTGTGACAACTGGTTTACAGACAAGTGACTTGTCTTTTGCTATATTCTTTTGAGCTTCGAAGGTTACCTTTAGGGGATTATTATGCTTGGTGCTCGCCGATTCATCTCAGCCCACAACGTAGCCGGGCGGTCGCTCCTGATCCTGGGACTCTCTCTGATATTGTTGTCTCTGTCGGGCGGCCGTCCCGCCCGCGCCGTCGATTGGACCATTGAGGTCGTCGTCGATCGCTTTGATGACACCAATGACCCGTCGGCCCAGGTCTGTTCGGAAGATGAGGGCGATTGCAGCCTGCGCGGTGCGATCACCAACTCGAACCTGAACGGGGACGGCTATTACACCATTTACAGAATTTTGCTGCCGTCCGGAACCTATACGCTCACCCTGGATAATTTGGAAGGCACCGAAGACCTCAACAATACCGGCGACCTGGACATCAGCCAGAGCGTCGTGATTGAAAGTCACCCCGATGCAACCACGAAACCGGTTATCGAAGGAAAGAGTGGGTTCGCAGACCGAATCTTCGATATTTATTCCGGCGTCGGAGGGACCGGCCCGGATGATCTGCTGGTCGAGATCAAAGGCGTCATCATCCAGGGAGGCGCCACCGATCATGCCGGGGGAGGGATTCTCAACGAAAACGCGACCCTCACGCTGACGGAAAGCGTCGTACAAAACAATGTGGCGGAAAGATGGGGCGGCGGCATCCTGAACCAGGTAGGCATTCTCCACGTAATCGATAGTGAATTCATTAACAATCAATCGACCAATAACAACGATGCACTCAACGATTACACCGAGTGCGGCGGGGCTATCTACAGCGGCAAGGCCAACGGATCGGCCGCCGCTACCGCGGCGACCATAAGCGGGAGCACCTTCACGAACAACAACGCCCCGTGGGCGGGCGGCGCGATTTGTGTCGACGAAGAGACGGATAACTCGTTGAGCATCACCGACAGCACCTTCACCGCCAACACATCCAACGGCTACCAAGGCGCGCCTGGGACGGACACGGCCGGCGGCGCGATCTATTCCAACGGAGATTCGATACCGGGCGGGACAGTCACCGTCGATAACAGCACATTCGATAGCAATGAAAGCGCCTCCGGCGGTGCGATTCGCAGCAACTCCGCGTCGTTTTCGATCACCAACAGCACTTTCTACAACAACCACGGCATGAATGGCGGCGCGGTAGTCGCCCGACTGGGGGTGATGACCATCACCAACGTCACCTTCGCCAACAACGACGCCCAGGAGATGGGCGACTCATGGTTCCGTGAGAGTGGCGCCGCACTGAATATCTACAACAGCATCATGGTCGGCACGGGCGTCGGCACAAACTGTTACGACGATGCCGTCACGCACAGCGGCAACGTCTCATTTAACGGATACGGCTGTCCGGGAGTCGAAGGCGATCCATACCTCGCGCCGCTGGCCGAAAACGGCGGCCCTACCATGACCATGGCACTGGGCGAAGGCAGCGCAGCGATTGCCGCGGGCGACCCGACCTACTGCCCGGCAACCGACCAGCGGGGCGAGGACCGGACGGCCGCAGCCCAATGCGACAGTGGCGCGTTTGAAAGGCCGGAAACCAATGCCACCCGCGGCGAAGCCAAACCCGTAACGCCAGGTGCTCCGGTCGTTGACACGGCCGATAATCCGACCGATCCCAACTTCTATCGGTTTGATGTGACCGACGCCGGTTCGATCATCACCGCCTCTCTGGAGAGCGATTACGACTACGACCTCTACCTCTTCGCGCCATCGATCAACGAGGAGAACGGCCAACTGCGCGATCTGGCCCAACTCTCCGACATCGCTCAGCTCAGCGATATCGCCCAACTGTCGGATATCGCCCAGCTCAGCGACATCGCCCAGCTTAGCGACATCGCTCAACTGTCGAACATCGGGGAGATCATCGATCTGGCCCAACTTAGCGATATCGCCCAACTCAGCGACATCGCCCAACTGTCCGACATCGCCCAGTTGAGCAACATCGCCCAACTGAGCAACATCGCGCGCGATAACGTGGACGGCACGCTGGTCGGCCTGTCGATCAAGGAAGGCCCGGCCAACGACCCCACCAGCAAGAACGAACGAATCGTTTATGATATCCATGAGCTGGCCGGACCCTATTACGTGGCCGTGGTCGCCACGGACGCGACGGCCATCAATCAACCCTTCACCCTGACTGTGACCGTGGATCCGCCGAACGAGCCGGTGCCGACCAATAGCGCGATCCCTGATTCGGACTTCGTAACACCAGCGACGGACCCCGACGTCCGGACGCTGATCCTCTATAACAAAGCCCGCTTCACGGAGCAGTTTGCCCTGACCAACGACCAAGCCAATGAACTGGCCGACAAGCTCTCCGACCTGGCGGTCGATCCGTCAGTCGACGGCGTGGTCATCGATCTGGATGCGGTGCAGACCACGGGTGGCTTCAACGCCCTGCGAGCGGTCTATGGCCTTTGGGATGAGGACACCCCGGACGAATACCAGAATCCCCAAACCGCCAATCTGGTGGCCCGGACGATCAAGGCCTTTTTGTACGATCAGATTCCGGCCTATCCCAATCTGGAGAATATCGTTCTGGTGGGTGGTGACGAGATGTTGCCCCACCGGCGCGTCGTCGACAACACCCTGGTGGCCAATCAGCGACGTTACCCTGAGTATCTGGCGGGTATTCCCTTGGATCCGGCAATCACGGCCGCCTATGATTATCGCTACTTCCTGATCGACGACTACTACGCCGCGCCGTTGCCGCTCAGCGCCTTCGGCCGCGAGATATACCTGCCGCAATACAGCATCGGCCGCCTGGTGGAGACGCCGGGCGAGATCATGAACCTGATCGATGTGTACCTCGCCGGAAATCAGACCATTGAACCCTCATCGGCCCTGATAACCGGCTACGACTTTTTGATGGATCAGGCGCAAGCGATCTCCGGCGAACTTGGCGCGCGCGGCATCCAGAATCCGATCACCTTGATCGACGATGAATGGCGCGGGGCCGATTTCCGCCAACAGTTCGACGGCAGCCAACGATATGATCTGATCTCGCTTAACTCCCACTTCGATCACAAATTGTTCTTCCCCAACGGCACAACGAGCGAAACGGATAACCTGGTCTATGCCGGAGAGCTGGACGGGGGTAATTTCGATCTGGATGGCGCGCTGGTCTTCTCGGTCGGCTGTCAATCGGGTCTGAACGTCAGCGATCAATATTTCACCCCGGGGACGCCTTTCCTCGGTTCCGACTGGGCGCAGATGTTCGCTCGCAACGGGGCGACATTCATCGGCAACACGGGCTTCGGCTATGGCGATGCCGACCTGCTGGCCTACTCAGAGCTGTTGATGCTCAACTTTGTTCAGGAACTGGGCTACAAGCCGGACAGCCAAACCTACAACCCCACCGTCGGCAACTCCCTGATGGAGGCCAAGAAGCAGTATTACAACAGCATCGCTTCGGGTTCGTTCAGCGTCTATGACGAGAAGGTGATCGGCGAGATGGTGCTATACGGTTTGCCGATGCAGTCGGTCGAACTGCCGGCGCAGACCCATGTCTCGCCCCAGGGCGAGCAGGTATCATTGACGGCTACCGGCAGCCTGACTGCTAACAGCCGTGTTTCGGTCGCGGACAGGGCAATGATCAATAGCGCCGTAGCAGCCACCACCACCGCCCCGGGCCTGACTTCCACGCCGTTCAACCTCAACTTCGACTACGATCTGGTGAGTGTACCCAATCGCGGAGGCTATTACCTGGTCACCAATGAAAGCGGATTGCATCGCACCGGCAGCCGGCCGATCTTGCCCCGCACAACCCGCAACCTGGACTCGGACAGCCACACCGCCCGCGGCGTCCTGATGCTGGGCGGCACGTTCATCGACTACCCGAACTTCGACCCGGCCATCCTGAGCATCAATTTCGAGGATACCACGACGGATCAGGCGGGCGGCCGGCAAGAGCTTCGCTACGACGTGCCGCAATGGTACCTGTCGATGCCCGCCGGTGTGAACCGGTTAGTCGACATCGGGAAAGACAATCCCCTGTTCCGGCAGCAACTGGTCATCGTTCCGGGCCAATTCAGAGCTACCTCAACCGCCGGCAGCCCCACTACCACGGGTACCATGCGGCTCTATAGCGATCTGGAGCTAATCGTCTACAGCGCCGGCAGCGGGGCGGAGGGCGATTCACTCGACTTCCTGTCGCCGTCCATTTGGGATGTTTCCACCTTGTCCGATACGAGCGGGGAGATCACGTTCAATGCCCTGGTTGAGGATCGGGAACCCGGCACAGGTCTGCCGACGACCGCGACCGCGACGGGGATCATGCGCGTCGTCGTCCTCTATCGCCACATCAATAGCAATACCTGGTCAAAGACAGACCTGGCCTATGATCCGGGTTCGAAAGAGGCATCCGGGACGGTCAATATAACAACGGCCGGCCAATACGAATATTTCGTGCAGGCGGTCGATAACGCCGGGAACGTGTCGGCGCTGTTGAATCACGGCAATTACTTCACGGTAGATGCAACGGTAACCGCGCCGCCCACACCAACATCCACCAGCACGCCCACGGCTACCAGCACGCCCACGGCTACCAGCACGTCCACGGCTACCAGCACGTCCACGGCCACCGGCACGCCCACGGCCACCGGCACGCCGACGTCCACCGGCACGCCGACGTCCACCAGCACATCCACGGCTACCAGCACGCCAACAGCCACCAGCACATCCACAGCCACAGCGACCACAAAGCCGCCCACGGCTACAGCGACCAATAAGCCACCAATACCAACCGCCACGGCAACCGGCACACCCACGTCCACCAGCACGCCCACGGCGACGTATACTCCTACAGCGACGGCGACCGGGATCCCGCCTTCACCGACGGCCACAGCCACATTTGTCGCACCGACCTATAGCATTTATATCCCGTTGATGTTTCCATCTCCGGAATTACCCTGGCATTGATTGAATCGATGACTGGAATTGGCAGGTGAATTGAAGGAAGGCGCCAGTCAGGCCGCTGGGTCACATTAGCTTAAAGCAGCTTTCGGGCGCGCTCGGCATCGATTTGCGCCCCAAGTCGCTCGAATACCGGCAGACATTCGGCCAGGAGCAAATTTCTCCGGCCCTTCTCCTGCAGTCCATCGTGTAGTTCGGCCAGCGACAGTTGTGCACAGGCCATACCGTAATTATCCCCCACCCCGCTAAAAAGCCGGATCGCCTGTTCGAAATATTGCCCGGCTTCACCAGTACGGCCTTCAGCCGCGGCGATGGTCCCCAGCACGTGTGTAGTTAGGGCCTGCTCGCCAACGACGCCAAGCTCCTCGGCAATGGCCAGCGAGTTGTCCGCTTCCTCCAGAGCGCGGCCAAACTCACCTTGCGCCAGATAAGCCTCGGCAAAGCGCCGGTGCATCTCCGGCAACAGGTCGCGATTTCGGGCGCGACTGAATAACTCCTGGCTCTTGCGCAGGTGTTCAAAGGCAAAGGGCAACTCGCCCCGGCGGGTGTGAGTCGCTCCCAGGTTGAGATGAAGCGCGCCCATGACCCAGAGCGAACCACCTATTTGCTCCAGCGCCTTGAGAGCGCGACCGTAGAATTGCAGCGCGTCATCGAACCGCCCCTGATTGAGAGCGATCCCGCCCAGGTTGTTATCGACGATGACCGTGTCATAGACGACGCCCAGTTGCTTGAACGTATGACCGGCCTGACGATAATAACGATCCGCTTCCGTCCATTGCCCCATATCGAAGTTGGCATTAGCCAGCAGGTTGTGGGTTAGCGCCTGCCCCTGAAGATCCTCCAACCCTTCATAGATTGATAGGGCCATCTTGAAATGGGCCACGGCGTCATTGGCCTGGCCTCGGTTCCGGTCGAGAAGTCCCAGAAGGTTATGGGAGCGGGCGACGATCTTCGGCTGGTTCAGCTCTTCGGCCGCCAACAGACTGGCCAAGGCCTGTTGTCCCGAACGCTTGTAGTCGCCCTGGCGAGAGAAGATGAGACCGGAGATGAGGCGCAACTCGATGGCTGATGGCGTCAGGCGATTGCCCAGAATGGCCAACCCTTTGTCGATCCATTCCAGCGCCGGTTCATATTGGCCGCGCAACTCATAGGAGCGAGCGATCCACCGGCAGGCGAAGGCCTGTGCCTCAGGGTTTTCGATTTTCCCGGCCAGATCGAAAGCGGCCTGCAAATGTTCCTTGCCCTCATCGTTCTGGCCGATTGTCACCAATAATTCGCCCAGGTTGGCGTGGATCTCCTGTCGTTGGGCCAGGGTCTCTTCGGCCGACAGATGCTCCGCGCTGGCCAGGGCCTTATGGAAGTGGTCGATGCTCTGCAAATTGGCGAATAGCTGCTTGTTTTGATTACCCGCAATCGAATGGTAGTGCAGCGAGCGCTCCCAATCCTCGCCCAGAAAGGCATGATAGGCTATCTGACTGACATCCTCAGGCGTCTTCCTTTCCAGCAGCTGGGCCAGGTTGCGATGCAGTTCGCGCCGTTGGGTGAACAACAGGGTCTCATAGGACACCTCCTGCGTCGCCAACTGACGAAAGTTGAATGTATCCGAATCCTCACCGACATGTGTTTGCCAATCCTGAACGATAAAGTCGCGTTCTTCCAGGGCGACAGCCTGATCGTGAAGCGCTCGCATCGAAGGGCTTGACGGCATGGCCTGGGCCACCAATCCCAGTTCAAAGCTATAGCCGATAACGCTGGCGACCTTGATCGTAGGCTTGTGGGATTCCGGCAAGCGATCGATTCTGGCGAGGATGACCCCATGAACGGAATCAGGGATGCCCAGATTGATACTCGACAGATCGGCTGCCTGAGCCAGAACCCAGGCGTCTTCTTCCTGCACCAGGGCATTGGCCTTGCGCATCAGTTCGATCATCTCGTCCGAGAGAACCCACGCCCCGTCTCTCAACACCAACTGACCAGACTCGCGCAAGGAATCGACAAGTTCGCGAGCGAAAAATGGGCTGCCTTGCGCCTTCGCTTCGATCAGCAGCCTGGCCAGCAGGGAGACGGGGCCGCCCAGCAGGTTCTCGATCAGATACTGGATCCCTGTCGAATCCAGCTCTGCAAGTTCAAGCTGTTGGTGATTCGCAAGGCTTCTGAATTTGGCCAGGGAGATCGCTGAAGCCCCGGTCTCTGTCAACGGCCGTACAACGGCGATGATCATGATGGGAACATCACCGGTGGCTTTCGCCAGGGACTCGATCAGGTTATGCGACGGCTCGTCGAGCCAGTGTGCATTCTCGAAGATGAGCACCAAGGGTTGGGAACGCGACCACGCCCGAAGTATCTCGCCGACGAAATTGAACAGAGACTCCTGCCTTTGTTTGGGATCGAAGGCGGCCGTCGCGGGGTTATCGGGAATCGCCAACCCCAACAGATCGCCCAATAAGGGAAGCCGGATCTGCCACCCCGGATTCATCTGGATCAAGGTCGATTCAAGCGCGGCGATCTGGGCTTCGGCGTCCATCTCGTCGCCCGCCTCGTTCATCTCGCGATTCAAGCCGAATATCTGGCGAATGATCTGCTGCCAGGGATAGTAGGCCGTAGATTGGAATATCCGCTGGTTGGAACCCAGCGCCACCTGGAAGCCGTTGGCGCTGGCGTGGCGTTGGAAAACAGAGATCAGATGGCTCTTGCCGATGCCCGTCGTACCTTGCAACGTGACCAAACGACCCTGACCGGCCAGAACGCCGTCCAACAGTCGCTCCAATTGTTCAAGTTCCTCTTCTCGGCCGACCAACGGCAATTCGAACAGCGTGCCGTGAACGTTTTGGGCATGCTGACGGCCGACCAGTTCAGCGACAGGGATCGGCTCGGCTCCGCCTTTGACGGTGATCAGACCCAGTTGCCGGTATTGAAAGGCTTGCCGCGTCTCCTCGGCCACGCGTCGCCGGACAAGGATCTGGCCCGGTCGGGCTTTGCTCATGAGGCGAGCGGCCATGTTGACCTCATTGCCCATCACGCCGTAGGTGTGGCGGCCGCTCGCGCCAACTTCCCCGGCCCACACGCGGCCCCGGCTGATGCCTATCTGAATGTCGGTGATGTAGTCCAGATCGGTCGGGATTTTCAGCAGGTCGATGGCGGCGGCAACGGCTCGCAGGCTATCGTCATCATGGGCGATCGGCGCGCCAAAGCTGAAATAGGCATAGCTGCCCTTGTCGCCAATCGTCAGTTGGATGAGGAAGCCGCCCTGAGCCTGACCGGTGGATTGCATCCAGCGCACAAATCGATCGAGCTTCCGCTGCGCATCCTCATCGTGGTCATAATCAATACCGGAGAATTTCAGGAACAAGGCCACCGACGGCCGAAGTTCCGCCAGGAATTCAGTGCCGCTCTCCAGACGACTATACACCGGCGGCAAGGCCCACGAGCGAGTCTGCTCGTCAGATAGCGCGTCGGGGAGCATTGCCGGATGAGGGCTTGGCTCAGGTAAAACAGCGAGACGGTCGATGACGGCGTAGCGCTCACCGGCGGAATCCACGCGCCATTCCACGATATGGCCGCTGCCGTTTAGCGCATCCACGACTTCTTCCCCGGCGATCACCTCCCCCTTCTCCGCCATCTTCTCGGCCGCGGCTACGTGGTCGAGCGTCCGCCCGGCCAGCACATCGATGCGCTGGATATCGGGATCGCCGACGATGAAGCGTCGCGCCGGGCCGGCGGCGATGGCAACCTTGATGGCCAGGGAAATGGGCGTGCCGGCCGGGGTCCGGACGGTTTCAAAGGGCTGCATGGCCCGCTGCATGGCCAAGGCGCAGGCTACCCCACGCCCGCCCGGGTCGTCACTGAGCCAGCAGGTGATTGAATCTCCGGCAAACCCCAGGACACTGCCGCCATAGCGGTGAAGCTCGGCGATGATGGCCTCGTAAACCGGATTGATCTGGTTGAGGACTTCCTCAGCGCCGCGATGAATCCCCAACTCCAGCGCCAGCGCCGCGGTCAGCGGGGTGAAGCCGGATATATCGGCAAACAGGACCGAACCGGTTGCCCGGTCGGGCAACTCCCGGCCATCGGCCAGGGCGATGCGTCTGTCTTCCGGAATTAATGCGAGGAGCGACTCCATAATGCCTTGCTTCGTTGAAATGGGACGACGGCACACTCAACGCGACCGCCCCACTCCATCGAAGTATAGGCTTATTCAGACGCGCCCGCAATGTCGGTGGCCCGAGCTTAATCTGAGGCTGCTCCTTCAACCGGCATGACGGCCCACAGGATCAGATAGAGCAAAACACCACCGGCGGCAAACAGCCCCAACAGGACGAAGATGATCCGTATAATCGTCGTGTCCACCCCAAAGTACTTTGCCAGTCCAGTACAAACTCCGGCGATCATCTTTCCATCTTCCACGCGAACCAGTCGTTTTTCGTTCATGGCTTACTCCTGAATATTTATCGACAACATTAAAAAGCGATAATCGTACCAATCCATTATAGGGCTAATCCAACCATCTTCATAGACATTAACGATAGACTTTACGACCGCAGCACGGATCAGGTTGCGGCCAATCCGTCCCCTTTCCGCCAATTGGCGCAACCATTAGCGCCGATGCGGGTTTTATCTGTCGAGTTGCAAGATCCCCGATTATGAGGGTCTTGACATTCCGCGGGTAAGCCATAAAATCCAATGTCGGCGTCCGCGGAGATGATAAGCGATTGTCCAACGAGCCGACCGTTCGAATTTTGTAGTAATTGAAAACCCTGAGTGGATTGCCGCAGCATGCGGCTCACCATAATAAAATTGTCCTTGAAGGAGAGGCAGTCAATGAATGACACTGAAGAAAGAGTTCGCGCGATCATCGTCGATCTGTTGGGCGTAGACGAAGACCAGGTGACCCTGGAGAAGAGCTTTCGCGAAGACCTGGAAGCGGACTCGCTGGACCTGGTTGAGTTGATCATGGCTTTTGAGGAAGAGTTCGAAGGCGAGATTTCGGACGAGGAAGCTCAAAAGATCACGACCGTCGGCGAGGCGGTCAACTATATCAACAGCAGCATGCGGTCATAATCTCTCCGATCGGCAATTACAACCGAATTGATCTATACAAAGACAGTCGCCCTTCCGGCAGCTGTCTTTTTTATTGCGTTCGACGCCGGTTGAAGAATTCAGCCAGGGCGACGGCCGCCACCAGCAATAGCCCAACCGTGTTGATCCACACGCCCAAACCAATCCCGATGGAACGACGCATGATCTCCTCCACCACCGGCCGGACGGCGAAATACTGAAGGGCGGGCAAAACAGCCCCCAGCGTGGCCACGACCGCGATGGACAACCAGAGCCACGGCGACACGGCCGCGCGTCGGGAGAACAACGCCCCCGCCCCGGCCACAAAGGCCACCAGACCGATCAGGCTCAGTCGCAACAGCCACTCACCGGACGGCTCCAGCTGGATGACGGCGATGGCCGGAAACGACAGCATGGCCACGGCCACGGCCAACCCGCGCGCGATCCAGGTACGCGGCCGGTTGTTTGGCCAGGTTGACGCCAGCAGGGCGATTACCAAACCAATGGCGATGGGCGGCAGATAGAACAGATCGCGGCGTGGCCCGGCCCCCAGGAACTTGATCCATTCCCCCATCTCGATCCCGATGATCTGCAAGCCCGCCGCCGGACCGGGCAACCATATCTGGAAATAGCCGACCAAGGCGGCCGTCAGGCCCAGGAATAGCAGGAGGCGCGGCATGCCGCGAAATGTAGTCGGTTGGTCACTCATCGATCGTCAAGGTTGACCGGCCGTTCGAGGCGGCGACGTTCAAGCCGCTGCTCCTGACGCAAGGCGGCTTCTTCAAACAGGGAGCATTCCTCGTCCGTCTCGCAGATCAGCGGCGGGACCTCGGTGGTGCACCCCTCTTTATCCAGGGCGACATAGACATAATAGGCTGTGTCCGTATGGGTCACCTTGCCGGTGATGATATCTTCGGCCGTCACGATCATTCGCGTCTCCAGGGACGTGCGGCCAACCCAGGTGACCTGAGCCTGGACGGTCAGCAAGTTGCCGATATGGACGGGTGAATGAAAGCTCATCGAATCGACGGCTACGGTGACGACCGGGCGGCGGGCATGCTTGATGGCGGCCATGCCGCCGGCTTCGTCGCACAGCTTCATGATGACTCCACCATGAACGTTGCCCAGAACATTGGCCTCGGCAATGCCCATCACCTGAGTCAGGGTAATCCTTGATTCGCTAACCGTTCTTCCTTTCATTGATTAGTCATCCATCGATTGTTTGGCTCGTCATCTCCTGAGCCAATGTCATCAGGAATAATTTGTCTTCTTCATCCAGCTCGGCCGTCAACAGGAGATCGGGCCGACGCTCCCAGGTTCGACGCAATGCCGCCTCGCGCCGCCAGCGCTGGATGCGGCCGGCGTGACCCGAGCGCAATACCTCCGGTACGCTCCAGTCGCGAAACAGTTCCGGCCGGGTGTAATGCGGCCCTTCCAACAGGCCGGTCGAATGACTGTCGTGTTCGGCGGCATCCTCATCGCCCAACACACCGGGGATATGGCGCGCCAGCGCGTCGATGGTCACCAGCGCGGCCAGTTCCCCACCGGTCAGCACGTAATCGCCAATCGAGATCTCGTCATCGACAAGATGCTCGCGCACTCGTTCATCCACGCCCTCATAGCGGCCGCAGAGGAAGAGTAACCACGGCTCGGCCGACAACTCCACAGCCACCGCATGGGTCAGCAGGCGGCCTTGCGGAGAGAGCAGGATGATCCTGGGCTTCGTCGTCGAGTCTTCGGCAGCGATGCTCTCCACCGCTTTGAAGATCGGGTCGGGTTTGAGGATCATGCCTCCCCCGCCCCCATAAGGTGGCTCGTCAGTCACGCGATGCTTACCCTCGGCATAATCGCGAATATTGTGCGTCCGGAGGGAGATCAGACCGGCCGATTGCGCCCGCTGCAGGATACTCTCGCCCGTGTAGGCGGAGAACATGTTGGGAAAGAGAGTCAATACATCGATCCGCATGGTACACTCAACGGCCATTGCCGAGTCACAAGTATTAAGGGGATGCGGCAACCTGTCAAGCAGCCGACGCTAAATCAACAGGTAGCCGACGGTTTGCCGTCAGTTAATTGACAAGGCGGCCGGAGCAAACCAAAATTGACCTCATGCGAATCCTGATAACCGGGGCCAAAGGCCAATTGGGCACCGCCCTGCAATCCACATTGGGCGATCATGATCTAACATTGGTCGACCTTCCCGAGGTCGATATCGTCGATCGGGCGGTCGTTTCCAACCTGTATGAGGAGGCTCGACCCGACCTCGTCATCCACTGCGCGGCCTACACCAACGTGGACGGGTGCGCCCGTGACCCGGAGATGGCCCATCGGGTGAATGTCCTGGGCACGCAGAACATCGCCCTGGCTTGCCAGAGGGTGGACGTGCCCATGGTCCACATCAGCACCAACGAGGTGTTCTCCGGCGATAACCCGGATGGCTATGAAGAGTGGATGCCCCGGTCGCCCCGCAATCCGTACGGCCGTTCAAAGGCTGCGGCCGAGGTTGCCGTCCAGGGTTTGTTGAGCCGCGCCTACATCGTCCGCACGGCCTGGCTTTATGCGCCTGGCGGCCGGAACTTCATTCATCCGATCTTGCGCAATGCTCGCGAAAAGGGAGCCATCCGGGTGGTGACGGATGAGGTCGGCAACCCAACCTACGTGGCTGATCTGGCCGAAGCGATCGGCCGCCTGATCGCCACCGAGCATTACGGCATCTACCATTTCGTCAACAGCGGCGCTTGCTCGCGCTGGGCATTTGCCAATGAAATCCTGCGGCTTGCCGGGTTGGGGCATGTGGTCAATACGCCGATTCTGAGTAGCTCGTTCACGCGGCTATCCAGCCCGCCGCCGTTCTGTGCTCTGCATAACCGGAACGGGGCAGCGATTGGCATCCACTTGCGCCCCTGGCAAGAGGCTCTGGCCGATTTCTTCCGCAGCGGAGCCGGAGCGTGAGTTCACCTCACCCGCGGGTGTCGGTCGTCATTCCTCATTGGAACGGCAAGCACCATCTTGAGGTTTGTCTGGCGGCCTTGCGTGGGCAGACGCTGGTCGATCATGAGGTTATCCTGGTCGACAACGGCTCGACCGACGGATCGCAGGCTTACGTGAGGGAGGCTTTCCCCGAGGTGCGAGTGATCGAACTGGGCGATAACCGCGGGTTCACCGGCGCCTGCAATGCCGGTTACGCCGGGAGTCGCGGGGAGTTTGTCTGTCTGTTGAACAACGATACGGAAGCCGATCCGGGTTGGCTGGAGGCTATCGTCCAGGCATTCGACCAAAACCCTCAAGTCGGCGTGGTAGCCACCAAAATGCTGCTGTTCGACCGGCGGGATCATTTCCACTCCGCGGGTGATTATTATCGGGTGAACGGCATCCCCGGCAATCGCGGCGTGTGGCAGCGTGACGTCGGCCAATATGACCGTCAGGAGCCTGTGTTTAGCGCTTGCGGCGGGGCGGCCGCCTATCGGAGGGCGATGCTGGAGGAGATCGGTTTCCTCGATGACGCCTTCTTTTTCTCATGCGAAGACGTCGATCTGTCCTGGCGGGCGCACCTTGCCGGTTGGGGCGTGCTCTACGTGCCTACGGCCGTTGTGTACCACAAGCTAAAGGCATCGGGCGGCAGCGGGGCAACCGGCAGCTATTACGACGGTCGCAACTTTCTCTATATCATCTGGAAGAACTACCCCACGGGACTGCTGCGCGCCCACGCGGGCGATATCCTGCGCGGGCAATGGCGCATCACCCGCAAGGCGTTGAAGGCCTGGCGGGGCGAGGCGGCGCGAGCCAGACTGCGGGGCCAGATGGCCGGCCTGCTCGGTTTCTACCGCATGCTGCCGGCGCGACGATACATACAAGCCACCCGTCGGGTGGATGACCGGGCCATCGAATCCCAACTGACGCGGGTTGACGAGGTTCCCCGAGACAGAT
>CAZZJN010000005.1:0-47178 GCA_964654505.1 uncultured Ardenticatenaceae bacterium
CACTTTTCCCGGCTAGGGCACGACAACCGCATCTGTGATATAATTTACGAGTTAGGAATTTATATCACCCATGAGTGCCGCAAACACGTCGCCACCATCACGTAACGATTCTCAGCCGAGTACAATCGATAACGCGCCTTTTTCGCGGACGGATTACGATCCGTTCGTTAATGGTCGGTCGGGGTATCCCACCGCACGCAGCAGCTATCGGCCGACGGCCGAACAACTGACGCGCGATGAGGAGCGTCGTCGCTACCTTCGACGTAACGTCTACCTCCCGATCATTATCACCGTCATCATTGTAATCGCCCTGTTCGTTTTAATCGTGTTGCTGGCGTTCGGCATCGTCTCGCCGCCTGCCGCGTCGTTCATCGCCGGCTTATCCGGTCTGACCATCATCCTCGCGTCCATCCCGTTCATCGTTTTGATGTCGATCATGCCTATCGCCTGGCTGGCCTTTGTGCTTCACCGTCGCCAGCAGCGCAAGGAGTTCCCGGAGACGGGGCCGATGGCTTATCGCAGCCGGGTGCAAACCCTGTTATGGCAAACCGACAAATTTTTCGACGGGACGCAGCGTCAGGTTGAACAATTCAGCGCCGATGCCCGAAAGCCGCTGATGGCCATACACAGCCGCATCGCCTATATCAAGGGATTTTTGCGCGGCCTAATAGAGAGATTCACACGGAGTAACTGATATGAGCAGGTTTGGAAAATCGACGAGCCATGAACTCGCCTCCATGAACCGCGATGAGAACTGGCAAATGAAGGTTCTCCTCACAGGCGGCGCGGTTGGCGCGGCCATCGGTCTGGTCACGTCGTGGCTTCTCATTCGCACATCGCGTGAGGTACGTGGCGGCCCTCCAGCCATCACAACCGGTGACGCCATCAAAGTCGGCGTCACGATCTTTGGCCTGGTGCGGGCAATCGCGGCTCTGGGGGATAGACAATAATCTCAGGAGCAAATCGCATGAATCAAGGACAAGGGTCGGCCCAACGCGGCCGATCCAGACGGGCTTCTACGACAAAAAAGAGTTCGGAACAGAAGCCAAAACATCCATCCCCACAATGGCGGCGGATGGATCTTCATCTCCATACACCCGCATCGAGCGACTACCAGGAGCCGCACGTCAGCTATCTGGATATTTTGCGGCAGGCAGCCGCCCGCGGGTTGGACATCATCGCCATTACTGACCATAACACGGTCGCCGGTTTCGCGACCATGCAAAAAGAGGTCGAGCAACTGCTGTGGCTGGAGAGCCGCGGCCGCATCGATCCCGCCGAGCAACGTCTGCTGGATGAGTACCGGCGCGTGCTGGGCAAGTTGCTCGTCCTGCCCGGCTTCGAATTCACCGCCACCTTCGGCTTTCATATTTTGGGAATCTTCCCGCCGGAGACGCCGGTGAGCTATCTGGAACATTTGCTGCTCACCCTGCGCGTCCCGCCGGCGTCGCTGCGCGTGGGCAGCCAGACCGTCGGGGCGACATCGGACGTTTTGACGGCCTATGAGGTGATCAACGAAGCCGGCGGCATGGTCATCGCCGCCCATGCCAATTCCGGCAACGGCGTCATGCTGCGCGGCCTCGATTTTGGCGGGCAGACGCGCATCGCCTATACCCAGGATGCCAACCTTCACGCGCTGGAAGTGACCGACCTGGAGAAGCGTGGCAACCAGACCACGCGCCGCTTTTTCGACGGCTCAAAACCCGAATACCCGCGGCCGATGCGCTGCATCCAGGGTTCCGATGCCCATCGCCTCATCCGTGAATCGAGCAACTCCCCCTATCTGGGCGTGGGAGACCGGGTGACGGAGATTCTGCTGGAAGAAGTGTCGTTCGAGGCATTGGCCCGAGTGATTCGCGGCAACGATCACTCGCTGACCCGCCCGTATCGCGGCACGGCCAAGGCGATCGATTTTGTGCAGCTGGCGCGCGAAGAAGGTGAATCACTGGTGCAGTCGTTTCATTTATCGCTGAACCAGCGCGGCGGCCATCTGGACAAGATCCTGCACGACATCTGCGCCATGGCCAACACCAACGGCGGCACGATCTATGTCGGGCTTTCGGCCGATGCCAAAACCAAGCCTGAAGGCGTACGCGAGCCGCACCGCGCGATCGAGACCTTGCAAGGGATGATCACCAAGCGATTTAGCCCTGACCCTCAGGTGGCTATCGACAGTCTGACCACCCAGGGCACAACGGTGGTTCGCATCACAGTTCAGGCCGGTCCCGATATCCCCTACGCCATCGACCAGAATCTATTCTATGTGCGCGACGAGTCGGAAACCACGCTGGCCGTGCGCGACGAGATCGTCCGGCTGGTCGAACGAGGCACGGGCACGGGCGGGCAGTCACAAATGACCGCCACCCAGTCCCCGTCGCCGGAACCGACCGCCGAACCGTCGCGACCCGCGCCCAGCAAGCAGGTGCCATCGCGCTCTTCTTCATCGGGCAACGGCCGCGGCGGATTCCAGCACCCGCGAACAGGTGTGGAGCACGTAGACAGCCAGGAACGCGACGGTGTGGTCTATCACACATTGCGCGACCTGCGCAACGGCAACCTGATCAACAACGTCACCCGCTCATCGGCTCGCCGCCTGTGGCATTATGCCATCACCCAGGTGGAGACATCGCCGCCGGATCTGTCAGCCGCACAGTGGCGCGACAACGTGGCCGTGCTAAACCGCCGCCACAAGAGCAATATGACCCTCTACGACCTGGCCGTGCGCGAGGGCGACCGTACTCATATTTATTACGGCGTCACCGAAGGCGGCCTCAGCGATGCCATGCTGGCACTCATCGGCGAACAGGCGCGGGAATGAGGCGGGTCGGCGTCCTGACCATCAGCGACCGCGGGGCGCGAGGCGAAATTGACGATCGGAGCGGCCCTCTGGCGGCGATGACGATCGGCGAAACCACCGGTTGGCTGGTGGAACAGCGGGCCATCGTCCCTGATGAGTTCGAGGCCATCACCCGTGCGCTGATCGCCTGGTGCGACGATGGGCTTGACCTCATCCTGACCAGTGGCGGCACGGGGTTCGCGCCGCGCGACATCACCCCCGAGGCCACGCGGGCCGTTATCGACCGGGAAGCGCCGGGGCTGGCCGAGGCGTTGCGGGCTGAAAGCCTGAAGGTCACCCGCCATGCCATGCTCTCGCGCGCCGTCGCAGGGATACGCGGCCGCACACTGATCATCAACCTGCCTGGTAACCCCAAGGCCGTCCGTGAGGGGCTTGAGGTGCTGATGCCCGTGTTGCCCCACGCCCTCGACTTGCTGACAGAACGCCCCGAAAGCGGACAGTCGCACCGATCCTTATAGGGGCGGGTTAGATACCTGCCCCGATGATGTCCGGCACAAGCTATGGCCAACTCCCCACGCCTGCGGGCCAACCTGACTTTACTGATAACAGCCGCCATCTGGGGGTTTGCCTTTGTCGCCCAGCGGTCGGGCATGGAGCATGTCGGGCCGTTCACCTTCAACGCGATACGCTTCACCATCGGCGGTCTCGCTCTTGTACCTCTCATGATCATCCTCGATCGGCAACGCACCGATGCCGGCACGCCGGTTGTGCGCTGGAGCAACCGGACATTGCTGGTCGGCGGGACGCTGACCGGAGTGGTGCTCTTTGCCGCAGCCAGCCTGCAACAAATGGGTATCGTCTTCACCACGGCCGGCAAGGCGGGATTCATCACCAGTCTCTATGTGGTGCTTGTGCCGCTGCTGGGGCTGGCGTTGGGTCATCGAACCTCGGGCGCAATGTGGATCGGAGCCGCGCTGGCGGCCGTCGGCCTCTACTTTCTGTCCATCCAGGGTGGCTTTCGCATGGCCTGGGGCGATCTGTTGGTGCTGATGGGGGCGGTGTTATGGGCTTGCCATGTGTTGCTTCTCGGCCGCCTGTCGCCGGCAACCGATACGGTGAAACTGGCCTTTCTGCAGTTCGTCGTTTGCGCCGCTCTCAGCGGGATCGTCGCCCTGTCGACAGAGACGACAACGGCCGTCGCCCTGCGAGCGGCGTTGATACCCATCCTGTACACCGGGATCATGTCCGTCGGCGTGGGCTACACCCTGCAAACCATGGCCCAGGCCCACGCTCGCCCGGCTGACACGGCCATCATCCTCAGTCTGGAAGCCGTCTTTGCCGTCATCGGCGGTTGGCTGTTGCTGGGCGAACAGTTGTCGATGCGTGCGCTCTTCGGTTGCGGACTCATGCTGACCGGCATCCTCATCTCGCAACTTGGCGGACGATCGGAGGATACGGTCACGGAAATTATCCATTGAAAGCGACGAGTTATAAATCTGGAGCCTATAAATTCCTCGCAGCAGGAGTATGGTATACTTGAATTATCTTCTTAACCGAATAGGCTTTAAATCATGATTGAGACTGCGGATTGGGCTTTCGCACAGTTTACTAAACTTCATAAGCAACAACCCAGGATGGTTGCGAGTGCTTTACAGACGATGATCGAGGGGAACCCGGACTTAGCCTGGTCATTGATTGTAAACGCTTATCTCGATGAGGATATCAACCTGGGCAAAGCGGCCGAGATGCTGGGCATGCATGAGCTTGAACTACGCAATCGATTTATCGCGCTTGGTATTCCTTTGCGGATAGGGCCAGTCGACAAAGCCGAAGCCCGTGCTGAAGCACAGGCCTTAAATTTCTGGCTCTCCGAGTAAGCAGTTTCCCAACGCCATAATGCTGCTGCTTGACAATACGGTCCTCTCCAACTTCGCGCTGGTTTCTCGTATCGACTTGCTGGTCGAGGCGATGAAGGGCCAGATTTCAACCACAGCCCAAGTAATTGACGAATTTAATGATGGTGTTGCCAGAGGACGACTGCCGCAAACCAAACTGGATTGGCTTGAAGTGGTCAGATTGGGAGTTGACGAAGAAACTATATTCCAGGAGCTGACAGTCCGCGTGAATGCGGGAGAGGCAGCCTGTCTGGCCGCAGCGATACATCGAGGCGGCCGCATCCTGACAGATGATCGCGATGCGCGGAAGTTGGCGGCGCAGTTCAAAATTCCCGTGAGTGGCACGTTGGGCACTTTATTGCGGTTAGTACAGATTCAAGTGTTATCGTTGTCCGAGGCAAATGAACTTCTTGGGCAAATGATCGCCCATGGGTATCGATCTCCGGTTGAGAAACTGGAAGACCTTTGAAAAGTAGCTAATGCTTGGATGGAACAACCAACCGCCACCCTAACCTTAAAGCAAGGACGCTCCAAACCCGTCCATAACCGCCACCCGTGGGTCTTCTCCGGGGCCATCGATCGCGTGAAGGGGCAGCCTGCTCCGGGTGACCTTGTCACCATTGTTGACCAAAAGGGCACCCCGCTGGCGACGGCCTACTACAACGCCAAATCGCAGATTCAGGCCCGCATCCTCTCCTGGAACCCGACCGAGGCGATCGACGAAGCGTTCTGGCGGGAACGATTGGCGCGAGCCATTGCCGGGCGAGACTTAGTTACGAATGACGAATTACGAATGACGAATGAAGAGGGGACTCCTCCGCTCCCCAGCTCCTCTGCTCCCCTGCCTCCGGCAACCACCGCCTGTCGTCTGGTCAATGCCGAAGCCGACGGGCTGCCGGGGCTAGTCGTCGATCGCTATGGTGATTACCTCGTCATGCAATGTCTGACACTGGGCATCGATCGGCGTAAAGAGATGCTGGTGTCACTGCTGGCGGAACTGTTACACCCGGCGGGCATCCTGGAGCGGTCGGATGTGGACGTGCGCGGCAAGGAGGGGCTGAAGCCGGTGGTCCAGACACTGTATGGCGAGACCCCGCCGGCTGAACTGACCATCCGCGAAAATGGCTTCGAGTTTTTGGTTGATCTTCATCACGGACACAAGACCGGCTTCTATCTCGACCAGCGCGACAACCGCGCCGCCGTCGGCCGCCCGGCTCTCATGACCGGGCGCGATGTATTGAATGTCTTCGCCTACACCGGCGCATTCGGCGTCTATGCCGCGGCCGCCGGGGCGCGACAGATCATCCAAATCGACAGCTCGGCCCCCGCATTGGAAACGGCCGAGCGGAACATGCAACTCAACGGGTTGAACAAAGAGTCGGACGAGTACATCGCCGGGGACGCCTTCGAGGTGCTGCGCTACTTCCGCGAGGAAGGCCGCCAATTCGATGCCGTCATCCTCGACCCGCCCAAGTTCGCCCATAGCCAGGGACAACTCGAACGAGCAACACGAGGCTACAAGGACCTCAACTGGCTGGCGTTGCGACTGCTGCGGCCGAACGGGGTGCTGGCCACGTTTTCCTGTTCCGGTCTCGTCAGCGCCGACCTGTTCCAAAAGGTCGTCTTTGGCGCCGCCGTCGATGCCGGACGCGACGTACAGATCTTGCGGCATCTAGGTCAGTCGGCCGACCATCCCGTCCTGCTCTCCTTCCCCGAATCGGCCTACCTGAAGGGCTTGCTCTGCCGGGTCATTTAATGCGCGTGTCGGTCATCATCCCCAGTCTGAACGCGCCGACGTTGGCCCGGACGCTGGCGGCCGTCGCCGCTCAATCAGAGCCGTCGCACGAGATCATCGTCGTCGGCCGCGATGAGGCAGGCACGCTCCGGGACCATCCTTCCGTCCGCTTCATCGACACCGGCACGCCGGTTTGCGCCGCCCGAGCGCGCAATCTGGGCATGGCCGCCGCCACGGGCGATCTGTTCCTGTTGCTCGACTCCGATTGCATCCCCTCGCCGGACTGGCTGGCCCGCCATCGAGCAAGCCACGACGCCGGGGAAACCGTCACAGGCGGAGCCGTGGCCTTGCAAGGCAGCAACTACTGGGCGCAAAGCGATAACGTGTCCATGTTTCATGATTTCGTCTCCCAACTCCCGCCCGGGCCTCGATTTCTGCTGCCGACGCTCAATCTGAGCCTGAGGCGCGAGGTCTACGAGACGGTGGGCGGGATGGATGAATCATTCCCCGGCGCGGCGGCTGAGGATGCCGACTGGACGGTGCGAATCCGCCAGGCGGGCCATCGCTTGTGGTTCGATCCGTCGGCCGTCGTTGCCCATGCCCCCGCCCGCACGACCCGGCATGACGTGGCTCGCCATTGGCACAACCTGGGTCACAATGCCATTCGCGTGCGACTGCGTTATGCCGCTGAATTCAACACGCCAAACGGGGCGCGACACGCCTGGTGGTGGCGGCTGTTTTCGCCCATCATCGCCGCAGGTGTGACGGCCGGTATCTATGCCAAGCGACCCCTTTGGCGTTATTGGGCCAGCCTGCCGGTCGTCTACGTGACCAAGATCATATACTGTCTTGGCGCGGCGAAAGCCATCGACAGCGGCTTTGCTACACAACCCTGATATGTCTCCCGTCACCATCATCATCGTCGCCTGGAATCAGCTGGAAAAGACGCTGGATTGTCTGGAGACGGTCACCGCCCTCGATTACCCCGATTTCCGCATCCTGCTGGTCGATAACGGCAGCGATCCGCCGTTGGCGGAGGCGATCACCGCTCGCTTCCCCGACGTCGCCACGCTGCGATTGCCCGCCAATTTGGGATTTGCCGGCGGTTATAATGCCGGATTGCGGCAGGACAACGAAAGCGACAGCCGTTATTTTCTGTTGCTGAATAACGACACGCTGCTGGAGCCGGATGTGTTGACACAACTGGTGGCGGAGATCGAGCGGTCGACTGATGTGGGGTTGGTGACGGCCAAGATTTATTACGCCGCCGACCCGCAACGCATCTGGACGGTCGGCGCGAACTTCAACATCTTTCTCGATCTAAAAGATGGCGGCGCGGGGCAGATCGACGCAGGGCAATGGGACAGTCCGCGCGATATCAACTTCGCTCCCTTTTGCGCCCTGCTCATCCGGCGGGAAGTGATCGAACAGGCGGGACTGCTGGACGAGGAGTTCTTCCTATATTATGAAGATATGGATTATTGTCGCCGGGCTAAGGCAGCCGGCTGGCACATCCGGCTTTGCCCCTCGGCCCGCGTCCTCCATGACGTCAGCGCCAGCAGCGGCGGCCGCGACAGCCCGATGGAGCGCTACTGGATGGCCCAAAGCAGCGGCCGCTACTTTCGCAAGCACGGCCGCGGCCCACGGATGCTGCTCATCGTCCCCTTCAGGCTGGCGAGCGCGATCAAGATGACCGCGCGACTGCTGGTTACCGGCAAGCGCGACGCCCTGCGCGCCTATTGGCGCGGCCTGCTCATCGGCTGGCGCACCGGCCGAGCCACAACCCCGCCATAACAGAACAACACTTTGCCACCCCTGACCAGGATACCGTTACCAAGCCAATCCGGGCCGCGATTCTCACTCACGGTCGGGAACGGCCGCGCTACGGTTGGCAAAGAAGCGACGAACCGATAGGATCACCGAACTATGTTACGACTCGGACGTGCAAGGCAGCTTGAACTGCTGCCCAAATGGATCAGCGACAAGATCGAGATCAATCGCTACTGGACTTATCGCCTGTTGGAGCGGGCCGAACACGAGACTCCGGCCGGCGCCCGCCTGCTTGATGCCGGCAGCGGCGAGGGTCAGTTTCGCCATCATTTCGACCACACCAACTACATCGGCGTCGATCTGGCTGTCGGCGACGCTCAATGGGATTACACCGGCATCGACGCCCAGGCCGACCTGAAGCAATTGCCCTTCCCCGACGGCAGCTTCGACGCGGCCGTATGCATCCAAACTCTTGAGCATGTCAACGAACCCAAGCAAGTCATCGGCGAGATCGCTCGTGTCTTGCGCGAAGGCGGCCGTCTCTACCTCTCCGCGCCGATGATGTGGCACCAGCATCAGAAGCCCCATGACTTCTTCCGCTACACCTCATTTGGCTTCCGCTATCTGCTGGAACAAAACGGCATGCGCGTCGTCGACATGCAACCCTGGGGCGGCTACTTCTGGTTCCTTTCCTTTAACCTGCAACTGATGCACGACCGGCTCTTTCCCCGACCGGAGAGCGACCTGCGCTATCTGCTGATGCTGCCGTTCGTGCTGCCGGTGCAGTTCGTCTTCTTCCTCCTCCTGCCGATCCTGTTCTACTATCTGGATCGGCTCGATCCGGTGAAGGATCACACACTGGGCTGGTCGGTGGTCGCCGAGAAAATGCCGCCTGATGAATACCATCCAACGGCTGCTCAGTAACACGGCGCTGGCCTTTGTCGCCAACGTCGTCACCCGGGCCGGCACCACCCTACTGTTCATCCTGATCGGCCGCGCCCTTGGTCCGACTGATTCCGGCGTCTTCAGCCTGGGCACGACCTACTTCACCATCATCTTCGGTCTGTCGGCGCTGGGGTTGCACGAATTGCTCGTGCGTGAAGTCGCCCCACGGCGTGGCGAGAGCGCTCGCTATCTCATCAACTACATGGCCCTGCGCCTCGTTTTCGCGCTGGTGAGCTATTTTCTGCTGGTGCTCGGCTTGTGGTTCTTCCAACCCTATAGCCCGCAAACGACACAGGTTGTGCTCATCCTGGCTCTGGCGGCACTGCCGGAGGCGGTTTCCACCATTTGCGGCGCGTTGTTCGAGGCCCATGAGCAGCTGGCGGTACCGGCGATAGTGGCCATCGTCAACGCCGCCATCAAGCTCTCCGGCGGCTTCTGGCTGTTGCGAGGCGGCGCGAACATAGCGAATACCGATCCGGTAGCGGCGATCGCCTGGCTGATGGTCATTGCCGGCGTGGCCGGCATTCTCATCTATCCTCCGGCGCTGGTGAGACTCTTTCGCCGGTCGCCACAACACGGCCGCGCCCGACCCGAACTGGGATTCAGCCTGTCCCAGTTGCGCCAGACGCCCGGCTTCTTCACCATCCACCTCTTCTCCGTCCTCGACTATCAGACCGATGCCTTCCTGATCTCGCTGATGCTGACAGAGACGGACCTGGGCTACTACAGCGCGGCATTAACCATCACCCTGGCCATCTCCCTGATGTCGTTCGCCGTCCGGGCCGCCATCTATCCCGTCATGTCGCGCTATGTCCATGAGGCGCCCGACAAGCTGGCGCTGCTCTATACCAAGGCCAACCAATATCTCCTGGCCTTGTCGCTGCCCATCGCCGCGGCCGTCTGCCTGTTGGCCCAGCCCATCATCCGGCTCATCTTTGGCGAAGAGTTCGGCCCGGCCGTCCCGGTCTTGCAGATCTCGGTCTGGGCGGCGGTCTTTTTGTTGATCAACGTCCCCAACGCCCGCCTGTTGCTGGTGGACAATCGGCAGGGAGCCGCGGCCTGGCTGACCGGCATCAGCATGACGGTCAACATCGTCGCCAATCTCATCCTTATTCCTCTGTTGGGCATCATCGGGTCGGCGATGGCGCGGGTTCTGGCCTCGGCTGTCTTCTTCCTCAGCATCCATCTCTATGTGCGGGCCAACATCCTGCGCGGCAGTTTCCTGCCCTTGCTGCCGCGACCGATACTGGCCACGGGGTTGATGGCTTTGGTGATATGGGCGTTACACGACTTCCCTATAGTTGTGCCGCTTATCGCCGGCGCCGCGAGCTACGGGGTGGCGGCTCTTCTGCTGCGCGTCGTACCTGCGGAGGACCTGGTATACTGGCGGCAAGCGTGGCGACGAACATCCTGACGCAGGTGAACGGCATGGATCGAAGCGGGATCATCTATCGTAATCAAATCTTCTCATGACAAAGCAACGACAACTACGCCAATGGGCCAAACGAATCATCCCCAAAGACCCCCTGGTCAATACCTGGGCCGCCTGGTGCCGCATGAAAGCCGGATCGGCGCGGCGCGTCTTTGAGGAAGCCGGGGACTCACCCGCCTGGTTGGGAATGGCCGAGCTTGATGAATTGCAACACGCCTATCGGGTCGAGCCGCCGGTCTATCAATATGATTTGGATAGCCTGATGGCGCGCGGCCGCGAACGAGCGCGAACCATGCTTGACCTCATCCGCCATCAACCCAATCAACCCTATCGTTTCCTTGACCTGGGCATGTGGGACGGGATGACCTGTTGCGTGCTGCGGGAGATGGGCAAGTCGGCCACGGGTATCGATATCCGCGTTGAGGGCCTGGATCGCCGGGCCATCGACAGCGGAGCCGGTTTTGCGGCCATGGACGCAGGTTCTTTAGGCTTCGTCGACGGATCTTTCGATTTCGTGTTCTCTTTCAACTCCTTCGAACACTTTCCCGATCCCGAGCAGGTGCTGCGCGAGGCGTTGCGCGTGTTGCGGCCGGGTGGGTACCTCTATCTCGATTTCGGGCCGGTATGGCTGTCTCCCAAGGGGGCCCACCAGTTCCAGACGATCTCCGTGCCCTACGTCGAATGCCTGTTCACCAAGGAGACCCTCACGGAGTACGCCGCAGCCAATGACATCAAGCTGATGGGCTACTTCTGGATGAATGAATGGCCCCTGTCTCGCTACCGCGATCTGTGGCGACGTTATGAAAATCGCATGGAGCGTGTTGTCTACCACGAGATCTACAACGCCGACCATATTGATTTGATTGCCCGCTACCCCACATGCTTCAGGAGCAAGACGCGGAACTTTGACGATCTGATCATCTCCAACATCGAAGCCCTTTTCCTCAAGCGGCCGGACTAAACAGGGTAAATTTCGCGCGATCGGCCTAAAATCACCCGTCTATACCCTCTAAATACTCCAAAAGGGTGATTGAAATGCCTCCGGAGGGAGCCTATACTACCAATCGTAGTATAACTCGTAGTCGATCTATATTGAGGAGATACACATGACCAAGAAAACCCTGTCAGTATTTGCTGTTTTGATCATTGTTCTGGTTAGCGCCAGCCTGGTGGCGGCGCAGCAATTGCCCGGTTCGGGCTGGAAGTCCGGCCAGCAGATTCAGAACGTCGGCACGGCCAACGCCTCGATCGTCTTCCAGGCGTATGACGGCAGCGGCGTGGCTTATGCATGCGGTAACCAATCCGCCGCCCCCGGCGCTTCGGTCAATTTCCTGACCGATGTTCACTGCACCACCGTTCCGGCCGGTTTCGTCGGCTCGGCTGTCGTCAGCGCCGATCAGCCCATCGCGGCCATCGTCAACGTCAACAACCGTGGCGTCGGCGCGGCCGCCGGCCAGTATCGCGGCACCGACGGCGCCGATGTGGCGACGACGATTGCCTTCCCGCTGGTCAAGAACGCCTTCGGCGGTCGCACGACCACCTTCTATGTGCAGAATGCCAGCGGCAACCCCAACAACATCACCGCCACCTTCCGTATCGGCTCGGCCACCCACACCAAGGTTTTCAATGCCGTCCCCGGCAACGCCATGGTCGTGATTAGCCCGGCCGACGCCAGCCCGGCCATCGCCGCCAACTCCGTCGGCAGCTTGACCGTCACCGGCACGCAGCCGCTGGCCGGCACCTCGCTGGAGCACGAAGCTTCCGCGGCCGTCGCCCAGAACCTGCAAGCCTCCAAGGCTTTCACGCCCAGCGACTATGACACAGAGGCTTACTGCCCGCTGGTCCGCAATGCCCACACGGCCAATCAGCAGACCACCGGTATCCAGGCTCAGAACGTCGGCGCTGCCCCGCAAACAGTCACCGTTGAGTATTCCTACTCCGTCGGTGGCGGCGCGCTGCAGACTGACAGCGCGACCAGCCCGACCCTGGCCGTTGGCGAGTCCTTCACCTTCTTCAGCGCCGATGGCACCTATGGTCTGCCGGCCGGTGCTCTGGGTTCGGCCACTGTGACGGGTGATGGCGGTGGCAACATCGCTGTTGTCGTCAACGACCGCGCGTTCAACCCGGCCGTGAATCCGACCCGCGTTACCACCTACTCCTGCTTCGCTGCCAGTGGCGCTACCACAAACGTAGTTCTGCCGCTCTACAAGGAGCTCTTCGGTGGCAACACGACCGGTATCCAGGTTCAGAACGTCGGCAACTCCGCGACGACTGTCCAGGCCACCTACTCCCCGACTGGTGGCGCCGCGGTGACTGTCAACTCCGCGACCATCCAGCCCGGCGCCAGCTATACCTTCTTCGGTATCGCCTCACTGGGCAACACCTTCGGTGGTGTATCCCTTTCGGCCGGCCAGCCTATCGTAGCAATCGCTAACGAGTCCAGCTTCGGCGCGGGCGCGAGCGGTCAGGACACCAAGAACTACGAGGGTTTCAACCAGTAAGCCCATAGTTCACTACGAGTAACAAAAATAGAAGCCACCTTAGGGTGGCTTCTATTTTTTTGACGTTACGTGTAGAATGTGACCTATGCGATCGAGAACCCTTCAAAAATCCATCCTGTTCCTGTTCACCGTTTCAGCGCTCCTGTTGCTGGCCGCCTGCGGGCCATCCGCAACCGGGACAACGCCCACCCTGGAGAGCGCTCCGGCAGTCGTGGCTACGACCGACACCGCGGCCGTCCCGACCGCTCCACCTGCCTCTGCCGGCGAGGCCTATCCTCCGCCGGCGGCCGTTACCGAAGGCGTAGAGCCATATCCGGGCGCGGGCGAGGCCGCCCTGCCTCCTGCCAACCCGCCGGGGGGCTATCCTCCCGCCGCGGAGACCTTTCAGGAGCCGCGCTTCCGCTTTGACACGCCTATAACGGCGGCGACGGCGATCATCACCGGCCAGGCTCCACCCGATACCTCCCTGGCCATCATGGACGTCACCTATAACGGCGGCCTGTTGGGTGCCGGACGCAGCGACAGTAGCGGTCGTTTCTCCATTCCCGTCTCCGGGTTAGTGGCGGGCAATCGCATCGGTATCGGCATTGGCGAAGTCCCAAGCGGGCAAAGCCTCAACGACCTGGCCGAACACTACTTTCCGTACCGGGGCGAAGGTTTCATGAATTTGCCCAACGTGGGTATTTTCTATGACACCGTCCTGGTAGAACCTTAGGCTGAACTCGCCGGCCCACCCGTCATGTCGAGTGGGCCGGCGCTATCCCAATGCCGCTCTTCTTCGTCGGCCTGCCGGTGCTGGCCGTCATCTACATCGCCAACGTGGTCGCCGAACGCGGCGGCCATAGCGCGCGACTGACGTTCAATCTGCTGTTATTCCTGATCAACGGCCCACTCATCATCGTCGGGCTTGGCTTGAAATTCCTGCCTGTCGAATCGCTGGAAACGTCGGTACCAGCCGGATTAATCCCGGAGAGCGCGTCTGCGGCTGCCTCCCTAGTCATGATGGGTTTATGGGGCATGCTGGCTTGCCTAAAGCCAATTCGGCGAGGATTGGCGCGCGCGGTGCCCGCGTTTGACCCCGAATCACCTGTCCACACTCTGGCGTTTGTAACCATCGGCTATCTCATGGGTAACGCGGCCTTTTCGCTGGCTCCCGGCGCGCTGGACGCCTTGGCCGAAGCCGGACTGGAAGTCACGTTGCTCGACGTGCTGTCCCAACAGTTCCTGTTCGTCGCCGCCGCTTTTCTGGGAGTGGGATTTTTGTCGCGGCGAGGTGGCCTGGCTCTCCGGCAACGTCTGGGGCTGTCCCGTCCAACGGCGCGTCAACTCCTGAGCGGCATGGGCTGGATGGTCTTCTTCGTCTTCCTGCAAGGCTGCATCAGCTTTACGTGGACGTCATTCGACTCAGCCCAAGTGGAACAATTGAGCGGCATCAACAAAACCATGCTGGGCAGCTTCGACACGATTTGGGAGTGGTTTTTGTTGGCCGCGGCCGCCGGACTGGGCGAGGAGCTGCTTTTTCGCGGCGCGCTGCAACCCATCTTCGGCATCATCCCCACCTCGATCATCTTCGCCGTCTCTCACGTCCAATACGGGCTGACTCCGGCGACGCTAGCCATCTTCCTGCTCAGCATCGTCCTGGGTATCATCCGCAAGCGCCACAACACCACCGTGGCCATCATCGTCCACGCCGGCTACAACTTCACGCTCGGCCTGCTGAGCCTGCTTGCCGTCTACCTGCAACCGTTCATCGAGGAAACAGCCGCTTCGCTATTGATAAGCCTCCGGTTTTAGCTCGGCGATGAACGGCAGCGTGCGGAAACGCTCCGCAAAATCCAGCCCGTAACCGACCACCCAGACGTCGGGAATCGTAAAACCCAGATAGTCGACCTCGAAGACCGGGCCGGGGCGATCCTTGCGCACCAGGGCGCAGCTCCGCAGCGATGCCGGCTCGCGCCCGCCCAGAGAGTGCATCAGGTAGTGAATGGTCTGGCCCGAATCAACGATATCCTCTACCAGGATGACATGGCTGCCGGTGATCGGCTCGCGCAAGTCCATCACTAACCGCACTTCGCCGGATACCGAGGAGCGGCCGTAGCTTGACACGGCGATAAAATCGACGATATGTGGGGGCGCGTCCTCGATTTGAGTCAACGCTCGCGAGAGGTCAGCCAAAAAAATGAAGGCCCCTTTCAGAACACCGGCGAGGATGATTTGATTCGCCCCGGCATATTCGCGAGCGATTTGCCGCGCGATCTCGTCCACACGTCCACGAATCATGTCTTCCGAGACAAGTACCTGCTTCAGGTCAGGGTGAAGGTACGTCATAACGGCTCCTTATTGATTTGCGACATCTCTATTATACCGCGGATCGAACGACACTGATTTACATACGATGATAATCAGGCGAAAAGATCCCTCCGCGCCGTTTGCCCATCCGCCTGTTGACTGCTATAATCCGCCATGCAGTCGGGGCATGGCGCAGCTTGGTAGCGCGCTTCAATGGGGTTGAAGAGGTCGTGGGTTCGAGTCCCGCTGCCCCGACACTCGAAGACGCTGCGCACAACCGGCGCGGCGTCTTTTGTTTTTCTGGCGCAAGGTAGCATCAAGTTAATATATGGGAAATCGTGTGCGCCGCGTCCGTCGCGCGGTAATGTGGGTATTGGTTGTGCTGGGCGTCTTGCTCGTCGTCGGCGCAGTCGTGGCCGATCCCATCGGCCTTGATCTGACTCCCGGATTCGGTGTATTGCAAACGCTGGCCTTCCTAATCGGCGTCACTTTGCTGACCATCGCCGTCTACCTCTACCTGATGGAGCCACGGTCGTCCGGCTCTCCCCGCTCTCTGCAAGCCGATATCGGCATCCGCCTGTCCCTGACGGGCCTGGTGCTGTGTTACGTAAGCGGCTTCGCCGACCTGATCCACATTGGAACACACATTCAGCCTGAATTCGAACGGCCATTTATGGGCCCGCTTCAATCGGCCGGCCTGATATTGGGGCTGATCGTGCTGGTGGCCGGAATCCTCCTCTACTACACCAGCCGGAGGCAGCGTCCGGCATCCTCCCTGGAATTTATTCTAAACGGCAAAAAGAAATAGATTGACGGTCGGAAACGGCCGCGCTACTGCAACCCGCTTAATTCAAACGGCTGGCCCAGCAAAGTAAACACCGCCGACGGGGAGCCGATGGGCCGCTGATAGGTGACGGCAAACTGGAGCGTCTGGTTGGGCGGCACTGTCCACGGGAACGGCGGGTTAGTTGCCAGGAGCAAGTAATCGGAACCGGTCGCCGTACGCAGGGAGATATCCTCCGGCGCAATGATGATCGGTTGCGCGCCCACGTTGGTGATCTGACCCACAATGATGAGGTTATTCAGATCGGCGGTGATGTTCGCCTGCTGCAGGGAGACAACCGCGTTTTGACCCGCCGCGCCACCGGCGGTGAAGGGCAAAACGGCCTGCACCTGCGAGCCGTCGGGCGCGATCACCGTCCAGGTGAGGTTGGCGCTGACCAGCCCCGCGGGAATCTGATAGCCCGCTGTCGCCGAAACGGATTGCCCGGCATTGACGAAACCACCCAATGGCGGATAGTTACCCAACCGGCTGGCGATGGGATTGAGGGCGTATTGGTTCCCGATTTCATCCGACAGGGTGAAGCGATAGGCCGCGCTATCAATCGCCGAGACGCCGACGTTGTGCATGGTGAAGTCTATCAGGAAGAAGCCGAATCCGGCGGGCGCTTCCGGTCGGTTGGTCAGAAACGAATTCGACTGGGGATTGATCTGAACATCGCCCAGTTGAGCCGATTCACCAAGCTGGATGACGTTGCCGCTCGATGATGGGCTGGACGCCGCCACCTCATACCGGCCGCGTACCACCAGCCGTTCGGCCGTGTCGCCGCCGAACAAAATGAGAGTGATTCCGGGGGATTGCTGGTTATAGACGCTGCGATCGCTGCTGGACACCTGGCTACGGCTGTCGAAGGTGAAGGTATGGGTTACCCCTTGCCTCGTGGAGACAAGCATCGTGTCACCCGGCGCCAGCCTCTCCAGCAAGGCGCGATTGGAGTCTGTATCAGCCAGGCCAAACACGTAGTTGACGATTGTGCCGTTAATCCAGGCGGCCGTATCTCCTTCAACTTGAGGATTCCATAGCCCGTCCGCGCCGATATTCTGCGGCTGGATCGCCCATTGGCTATCGAGCACGCTCAACGTCGCCGGCGCGTCCAGCGTCACCGAAAACGTGCCCGTATCGCTGATGCCGATGATGACAGGTTCCCCGGCCGGTTGTTGCGTCGTCTGGGGAAAGGGCGTGGGCTGGCCGGCTCCGGGCGTGGCGGCGGCACTGCCGCCCAGGCCGCCAATCAACGGCCGCAGCAATAAGAAACCCATGATGCAGGCGGCCAAAAGAGCCACCACGGCCACGATACCCAATAACAACAGAGCCGGATTGCCGACGAGTCGTTGGGCGGAACCTGGAGGTGGCTGTGGATCGGCCGACATAATCTTGATGGTCTGGAAACTATCGTATCGTTATGATCCCGCTCCCTAGGGGATCCCAATAGGCAGCGGCAACGGAGCCACACGCACGGAAATATTGGACTCTCCGGAGCCGACACTCTGGCTGAAATTGAGCAGCGGAACATGCACGCGAATCGATCCGCTGCTGGGGATCGCTTCAAAACGCACCGCCCCGGCCTGGTTGGTGTAGCCAAAGGCCAGCAGACGGCCGTTGGTGTTGTCATAGAGCGCCACGGCGACATCGATGATGCCCTCGTTGATCTCCGGGGTGAAGTTGAAATTGCTGTCGTAAAAGACGGTCACGTTGATCGTGGAGGCGTTCTGCTGCCCTGCGGCCGGTGTGGCCGTCGGCAAGGGCTGGATCGTGACCTCCGGGATAATGATCGGCGGCGGAGTCAAAATCGCTGACAGGTCGATCGGGGTCGGCGTCGGGAAGGGAGTGATCGTCGGCGCGATGGGCACGAAGCCGCCGTTTCCGCCGCCACCAGGCGATACAGGCAAGGTAGCCGTCGCCGTTGGCGGCACGCTCGACGTGCAGGCCAGGGTATAGGTAAATTGGTCCGCTTGGGCCAACGGCACGGGGTTGACCGGGCCGACCAGCACATGGAGCCAGCCGGTGTAGGTCGAGACATACGTCAATCGGCTGCCCCTATCGCCCGGAGCCTTGTCATCATTACCTAATTGCGGGTTGAAGTCTCCGCCATTGTGATCCAGGAAGATCATATTGGTGTCGGTCACGCTGGACAGGTCCGTCGTCTCACACGTAATCGTCACCCCTGGCTTGACCCAGATACGATAGAAATCCTGATCCGGCCCCTCGCGGAAAGGCGGGACGAAGTTGAACTGTTGCGACTGGTTCTCGCCAAAAAGGCAGGCCAGCCCTATCGTACCGTTCGGCTCGCAGGCATCGGAGCCGATCCGCGTGGGAAGCAGAGTCGGTGTGGGAGTCGCTGTCGGCTGCTCCATCGCCACAACGGACAGGCAATAGGTTTTGTTGGCGGCATCGGCCGGGCTTTTGTTCACCACACGAGCAAAATAAAAACCGTTCGCGCCAGCCTGGACGATGACCTCCGACTGGAACTCCCCGGGCAGGCCGCTGTCGTCATTTTCGGCGATGGCGCGGCCGGCCTGATCGAAGATCGTCAGCACCGTATCCAGTCCCGGCGAGAGCTGGTCTGTGGCTATCCGGTAATAGGTGCCGTTTTTGACCGCAAACGAGAAGAAGTCCTGGTCGCCGGGAGGCCAGAGGGTCAGCTGGCAGGTAGCGGCCGCGCCGGGCTGAATCTGATAGGCGTCGTTGAACGTATCATTCGGCTCCGAAAGGTCGACGAAGATGGGCGTGCCGGTGGCGGCCGTCGGCCGCGGGGTGGCCGTGGCTGAATCATCATCGATGATGAACAGGGTGGCGACCGAGCGGCCCAGCACCGCTGTGTTCGTCGTCTGGAGTTGCAGAATCAGGTTAACCGTCTCATCCGGCTCATTGATGATATTATCGTTGACGATCACGACCTGAAAGGATTGGGTCGTTTGGGTATTACTGGTGAAGGTTAGTGTGCCGGATGTGGTAACAAAGTCGCCGCCGGGAGAGCCTTCCTGGGCCGTGCCGGGGACGGTCATATAGGTGACGACGACATCCCTGCCCGGGGCTGGGGCGGCCGAGACGCTGACGGTGATGACCGCCGGACCCTGGTTCTCGTTAACGGTATAGACGGAATTGACGAAGCCAACCGTGGGATTCGTTTGCTGGGCGGGGATGGCGCCGACCGTCTCCGGACGTGAGCCGGAGCCCAGGTAGGCAAACGCCACTGTCAAGCCCAGTACTATGAGGAGGAGATGCCCCCGGACCCGCGCACGAGTGAAAGGATTTATCATGTGCCTTTGTATTGGCCTCTCGCGCGGCTATATGGAGCCACGCGAACGAACCGATTATAAGGTTAGACCATCCGGCGGGCAAATCGGGGGCGGTAGCGGGTATCGTCTATCAGAACGAGCTAACCCGAAAGCCCGGCCAGCGGCAAGGGCACAAAGGTTAGGAAGAACAGCGCCAGGGTGAAAATGGCCAGCGCGCGGCGACGTGGGTCAAGCTCGGTGATATCTTCCAGCGGTCTGGCGTGCACACGGCCAAATGCCCACAGCAAAAATATCCACAAAAGCCATGTCGGCACGAAAGCGCCCTGTATATAGGAATACAGCACGATCAGCCCTAATCCGATGATGGACGGCAAAAAGAACATTTGCGCGCGCTTGCCAAAGAGCGAGTAAGCCACATGACCGCCATCCAGTTGCCCCACAGGAATCAGGTTCAACCCGGTGACGAACAACCCCACCCAACCAGCCCAGGCGACCTGATTCAGTTGCACATCCACGCCGCCGGCGGGCAATATGCGCCCGAAAACGGCGAGTTTCGCCAGCAGATAGAGCAATGAGTTGCCTTCGAATATGCCCCCGGGCAGGACAGGGCCGACATTTGAGGTCGCCAGCCCGATGAACAGAACCGGCAGTGCGAATACCAGCCCGGCCAGCGGCCCGGCCGCGCCCACGTCGAACAGCGCTCGCCGGTTATTGACCGGCCCTTGCAGGCGGATGAACGCGCCGAACGTGCCGAATATCGACAGCGGCATGGGAATAAAGTAGGGCAAGGTCACCGGGACGTTATGGTGCCGAGCGGCAAAGTAATGGCCCAGTTCATGCGCTCCCAGGATGAGCAGGATGCTGGTCGCGAACGGCCAGCCGCGCCATATCTGGTACGCTTGCTCAGTCGTTTCGGCTCCGTACATCGCGCCGACGAACAAGGTGGAAAGGATGGTGGCGATGAACAGAACCAGATTGATGATCCAGCGCGACCGGGGATGATCGAACACCACCGGCAGAGCCACCACTTCAACTTGTCCGCCTTCCTCGTTCACGGTCGGCGTGAAGCCATGTCGCTCGAATCGTCGTCGAAGCTCCCCGTAGCAATCCGCCGGGTCCTGAAGGAATCGGCCGCGAAAACGAAAATGGCCCTTCCCCGGATAGTCGAGCGTCGTATCATAAACCACGAACAGGTCAGCGACCTCGCGACGCAGCGCCTCGACATGCTGAAACATCTCTGGGGCCACCGGCGGCTGGAATTCTGACATGTTCTATCTTGTACGTGAGATCAGGAGCTTTTGGCCTGGTCGTCGCCCGGTCGGAGATCGGCCGCCTCGGCCGCGGCGTCATCGTCGTCTCCCCAGCTGACGATCCAGATGCATGCGCCCGCGACCAGCGTCGTGATCAAAACCAACCAGAACCATTGCACGGGAAGCAGGCCGATGTCTCGCGCCTCATAGATCAGGATGGCGTTCATGCCCACGGCCAAGACGATCCACGCGGTCAAATGAGGATGGTTGAGAACCCACTGTTTAATAGCTTGCATGATGGTCTAACTATAACGGTTTACGCGACGTTTGCACAGAGGAACGGCCGATTTCGGCAAACGTTAACCCGTCGAATAGTCCACGCGCCGCCCTAATCCGCCTGCGAAAGGCCGGCCCACGCCCTCTCGAACTGCTCCTGAGTCACGGCCATCAGCCCATCGGTACGAATGACGACATCGGCGCGAGCGATCTTCTCTTCCTGAGAGGGTTGGGCCTCGACCCGGGCCACGGCCGATTCATCGTCCATACCCCGGCACACCCGCAGCCGCTCCAATTGAGTCTCGCGGGAGCAGGTCGTCACCCAGACCTGATCGCACACGGCCGCCAGTGGGCCTCCCAGAAGCTTGATAGCCTCGATCATCGTCACCGGCGCGTCGCTCGCGGCCACGCGGCGGGCGATCTCCTCGCGCACGGCGGGGTGCAGCAAATCTTCCAGTTGCCGCAACAGCCGGGCATTGCCGAAGACGATCCGGCCCAGGGCGGCACGGTCGATGCGGCCATCGGATGTCTGCGCGCCCGGCCCAAACGCGGCCACAACGGCCGCCTGAATATCTTCGTCGTTCTGGAGCAGTTCGTGCACCACCCGATCGGCGTCGATGACTTGCGCCCCACGCTCGGCCGCCAATCGCATGACGGCCGATTTACCGGTGGCGATATTACCCGTTAACCCGATGATGATTCGCCGGCTCATGCGTCATCGCCTCCCATTGCGAGAATAAATCTTCCAGCCTGTCTTCAGCGGCCTCGTAATCGGCCGTCAGGCGCTGCAACTCGGTGAAATCCTGGGCCTCGGCCGCACCCTGCAAGGCATCGCCTAGCGATATCAGAGCCGCTTCGGTGGCCGTGATATCGGCCTCCAGCATGACCAGGGCTTCGGCCCGCCGGCGCTGTTCGTTCTTGCTCAAGGGGAGTTCGGCCGTCGCCATACCGTTCGTCGCCGAAGCTTCCACGACCTCGGCCACCGGTTTGGCCGCCCGGGCCGCCAGATAATCCTGATAGGACCCGTGGAACAGATCCAACTCCATCGCCTCCCCGCCGCTCCTGGCCGGGCGCAACTCCCACACCTGGGTCGCCAATCGGTCGCTCAGATAGCGATCATGCGTCACCAGCAAGATCGTCCCGTCGAACGACTCCAGCGCCGACTGCAAGACCTCTTGCGACGGGATATCGAGATGATTGGTCGGCTCATCGAGCAACAGGAAGTTGGCTTCCTCCTGTACCAGGATGGCCAGCGCCAGCCGTGCTCGCTCCCCACCGCTCAAGGTACTGACCTGGCTGAAGACATCATCGCCGCGGAAGAGATAGCGAGCCAGATAGTTGCGTGCCTCGCTGATGGTCATATCCTTATGGCGCAGAAGTTCATCCAGCACGGTGGCCTCCGGATTGAGCGCCCCCTGGGTCTGGGCGAAGTAACCCACCTTGAGGCTCGCGCCAAGCGTCAGACTACCCGATAGCGGCTCCACCTGTCCCATGATAACCTTCAGAAAGGTCGTCTTGCCCGTGCCGTTGGGGCCGATAAACGCGGCCGTCTCCAGCCGCCGCAACTCCAGTTCCTCTACGGTGAATAGCGGCCGTCCCGGGTAGCCCACGGTCAGATCGGACGCGCGCAATATAATGTTGCCGCTGCGATAGGCGGAGCTGAGGCGCATATTGAGCACCGGCGGCCGCGTTGGCGCCGGCAGGGCGGCGATCGCTTCTTGCAACTCGGCCAGCGTCGCCGCCGGACGACGCAGATCCAGCTCGGTGGCGATGCGGCTCCAGCCCTTGCCGCTCAGATCGGCAATGACGCCCAGACCGCCGACGCGCACCGCCTCGATCTCGCGGCTTAGGCGCGACAGACGTCCCCAGGCCATCTGGGTACGTTGCCCGGCGATATTGCGACGGATGAAATCCAGTTCTCTGGCGACACGTTCCTGGAAGGCGTCATATTCCCGCTGCAGCCGCTCCCATCGTTCCTGTCGCTGATTTACATAGGCGCTGTAATTGCCACGATAGACCTCAACCCCCGTCCGATTCATCTCCCAGATGGTGTTGGCCACCCGGTCGAGGAAGTAGCGATCATGGCTGACGACCAGCACGGCCCCCGGCCAACTGTTCAGCGTGTTCTCCAGCCATTCGATGGCCTGAACATCGAGATGATTGGTTGGCTCGTCGAGGATGAGCAGATCGGGTGATTCGAGCAACAGACGGCCAAGCGATATACGGGTCTTCTGACCGCCACTCAGCTGGTTCAATGGCTGGTTCCATGTCGATGGCCCAAAGCCAAGGCCGGTCAGCACCATTTGAATACGTGTTTCGTAACCATAGCCGCCGGCGATCTCGTGCTGCGCTTGCAGGCGGGAATATTCCGCCAGCAACTCATCCGTCGCCTCTTCCGAGGCCATCTCGATCTCCAACTGCCGCAGGCGATCCTCCATATCGAGGATCGGCTGGAAAACCGACAACATCTCACCATGGATAGTTTGTTCGCCGGCCGAACCAATGAAGATATCGGATGATGCCTGGGAAAGATAGCCGATGCGGCCGCCTCTGGACAAGTGAACCTGCCCGCTCGAAGGCTGAGCCTTGCCGGCCAAAATGAGCAACAGCGTCGTCTTACCGATGCCGTTTGGCCCCACCAGCCCGATTTTGCCGTCGCTGGGGATGCTGACGTTCACTCCCCCGAAGACGTCGTACTCGCCGAATGATTGGCCGACGTTAGATGCCGATAATACCGCCATGAGGTCTGATTATAGCGTCAGTTGACTGGACGGGGGAGGCAGGCCAATCAGCGGTTTGCATCCGCGCAGGTTTACCGAAACCCACAACTCTCGCGGGCTATTGCCCGGCGAGTTGGCGCTCAAGTTCGTCGGCTCTGGCCCTGGCTTCGGGATAATGGGAGAGGCGATAATACTCGATGGCCTGCTGCGTATCGCCGCGACTCTGGGCCAGGTCACCGGCGTTCAGGCAGCCATTGGCTCCGGGATCGCCGTTCAGACACGCCTGCAGATAGGCATTGAGCGCGGCCGCTTCATCTGTGGGTTGCAGCAATCTGGCCAAAGCAATCCATCGTTGGCCGTCGCCCGGCTCAAGGCTCAGGCCATGCTCATAGAGCATGACGGCATCGGCCGGCGATTCCTGGGTCATCAGCTCGGCCAGCCAGAAATAACCCGTGGCATCCTCCGGTTGGGACGTAATCGCCAATCGCGCCAACTCTTCATCCCCGGCGGCCAGAACAGACATATAGCCGGTATAGTCAGTCGTGCATCCCAGCAACTTCCCCCAGGCAGCGGCTCGCCCCACTGGGTCACCAGCCATGTGGAAGGACAGACCCTCATACCACCCGGCACGACACTGACTGTCGGCCAGGCGGCTGATTTCACCGGCCGTCTCCAGCGACTGTGCCGCCGGATCGGCCAGAGCGCGAACGGTCAACTGCCCGGCGCGATTGACGGGGTAGGCGGTGAAGGCCACGATGGCCACCAATAATAAGCTAAAAATAAAGGCGAATTGCGCGTTCCTGGTCCAGGAGAGGCGCAGGTTCGAATGTGGCGCGCTCATAACCAGCCCAAACAAGAACCACAGCGGGATCCCGGCCAATGTCCCCAGCGAGACGGCATCCGTCAGGCTATAGAGAGCATGAGCGATCAGGGCGCCTAATAGCCCGGCTGCCCATAGCCGGTCGAGCGAACGCGGCGGCTGCTCCCGCATGAGGCGAATAGCCGAAATAAAAACAATCAGCCCAATGACTAAAAACACCAACAGTCCAGCCAGACCAAAATCCAGGGCAGTTTGCAGATACAAATCGTGGGCATCTTCAAGCACCTTGCCAAATTCGGGCGAGATGAGGGGATAGACCAGCCGGGATACCGGGCCAAATATGCCTAACCCCATACCCCATAGCGGATGATCGCGAATGCCCATGATGGCCTGGTTCCATACCCCCATGCGCGGGCCAATGACACTCTCCCACGAATTCGCGCCGGCAAAAACAAAGCGGTTCATCAAGGGGGTCTGGGAGATGACCACCGCCACCACTATGATGGTGGCCAGCCCGCCCAGGATCCGTTTTCGGCCGATAGCCCCGGATGCCAACAGACCCAAAACTGTGCCGATTGCCGTGGCCACCAGGGCGGTACGCGACTGAGACAGAACCATCGTGCCCGCCATCAGCAACGTCGCCGGCAGAAGCAACAGGAGAGGGCGACGGTTTCCGGCTATCCAGCAACCGTAGATCAGAGCGATGATGAAAGGGATGAACAACGTCAGTACGCCGGCGATCTCGTTAGTCGGCAAGCCATTCTTCCAGCCCAGTGCACCGGCCAACATTCCCGTTTGGGGAATATAAAAGAGCTTGTCCACACTGCGCATGCCGACAATGCCAATCACGGCCGTCAGCACACCCAAGGCCAGGTAGATTTGAGTGGGGCGGGTCGCCAAGGCGCGCAGTTTCCTGCCCTGCCCTATCGGGGAACCGTTCACGATGGCGAAGAACAATGCAATTGACCACGCCAGAGTGGTGATTCGCACCCAGGTGATGGCCCAGGGCGCGGGGCTTAATAAAAAGGCCAGCGGCAAGAAGACTAACCCTAACAGTCCGATCGGCAAGTTGGCGGCTGTCGGGCGTGTCACTCGTTCGTCACGCGAATATCGAATGAAAGGAGGTGTGAGCAGCAGCAATAAAGCCAGGACAGACAGCGAAGCAGGAAAGAAGCTGGGAGCCAGTAAAAAGGGAGTAGTCATCAACAAAACAGCTACATCCAGGCGATCCAGGCTCAAATAGGGGCTATGTACACGAGTGATCGTCTTTTCCATCGATTCGCCTGCCTTGTCATCTCCGGGATGGTTGTTCATGTCGCGGCTCCCGGACGACGGTTAAAATAGCTAACCCTTCCGACAATATGCCTAAAACCTTGACGTCGAATCAGTTGAACAAGGATTCATCTCTCATGGCCCCACTGGCGGAGGAGCCGAAGTAGGTTCGGACGGCGGCGGCGGCGGCGGTGGGGCTGTCGCCGCGACCGTTGGAACTGATGTAGGCTCAGGCGGCACCTGAGTTGGCGATTCAGGCGGCGGGGCGGATGTTGGCGGCACGGCCGTTGGCGGGACAACCGGCGGCGCCGTTGGGTAAATAATGATCACTACCGTCGGCGTCGGAAATTGAATCGGCGCGACCGTCGGAAAGAAAATCGGCGCACGGGTAGGGGCGGCCGGAATGATAACCGTCGGTGTGAGCGTCGCCTCGGCCGTAACAGCGGCGGCCCCAATCGGCGGCAAGAAAATTGTTCGTCCGACTTCCAGATCGGACTGCGACAGGCAGTTGGCGACGATCAGCAACTCCCGCTGCACGCCTCTCGACCGGGCCAATCCATCGATTGTATCCCCTTTTTCAATGGTATAACGCTCCCACGTCGAGGGCGCTATACATTCCATCTCCGTGGTAGCATTCGCAAACATGGCCGTAGCGGTCACGGCAATTCGCTCCAGGTCTGTCAGGGTTGCTTCGGCCGCGGGGGTAGCCGTCGCTTCGGCTGGGCTGCCCACGCCAACACCCGCCCCCGAAGCCGCCTTCGAGGCTCCGATGACCGCATCGTTGCCGCCATTTTTACCTCCGCCGTTTGTCGATGCCGGCGCAACCTCCGGTATGGCGGCCATTCCTTGAATCGGACTGTTGGCTTGCAAAAACCCGGGACGGTCGGGAGCATTTGAAAAGAGCCACCAGGCGGCCGAAGCCAGCGCCACCAGCAACAGAATCAACACAACGCGGCGAAACTTGTCGTTTTGGTAGAACGGCTGGGGGGGAAGATAAATCCCTTGATGGGCGGTAAAGTCCGGGTGGGTTTGTTCCGCTATCGGCAACGTCGGAGAGGCGTAGAAGTCTGATTTTGAGGACGGAGGCAAAGCGGATTTCACGCCAAACAGGGCGTTCATTCCCTGCAACGTCTCGTCGTCCGCGTCCAGCCAGGCGACTCGCTCTCCGACAGGGATAGGGGTAACTTCTTCCACCGCAGCTCGCGCAGCAGGCTTTGAGGGGGCTACAGGAACTGGAACAGCCTTGGCTTTGGCCAGTGGCTTTTTAGCCTGGCGATACACAGGGCAGAGACCGTATTGGGCGGTCAGGCAGTATTTTTGCTGATGGATAGTGCTGACAGGAACTGCGAAAGCGGCGCTGAAACACCGATTTTCATCCGTGGCAAAGGGAAGCGCCATACCCGGATCGGCTTCTGTGCCGAGAAAAGGACAATGCACAAATTGATCCGGCATTTCCTTTTCCAATTCCTGGCTTGAACGTTGCGACCGCTTGGCCTCTTTGGGTTGCATATCCAAAATATCACAGTCTGCCTGAGGAATATCGGTCCGGACGACCCGGCCGATAAACCATCAATATAATCTGCAAAGAACGGTTGGTATTACTCTCTCATCGAATCATACCAACCGTTCCGTGGGGTTAGAATGGAAACGAAGTGAAGGAGCCGTGAAAAAACCGCTAACCGCTCACCCGCTACCGACGGTCGTCCTTATCGATCAGGCGGCTTCCTCACTGACATCTCCGGCAACCTTCTTGCCATTACCGCTGAACATCGTGGCCAGGCCCTTGCGCGGGCTGGTCGCGGCTCGCTCAGTCGAGGCCGGGTCGGTGACAACGACCGGCTCGCTTTCGTAGCGATAGTAACCATAGTAGTTCCCGGCCGCCTTGCGAGAGACGCGGTTGAGGACGACACCAACGACATTGGCGCCGGCGCGATTGAGTTGAGCCAGCATGGTGCGGGCTGCCTCGGCATGGGTCTTGCCCGGTTGGATGACCAGCAGCACGCCGTCAACCTTGGAGGCAAGGACCGTCGAATCAGTGACGACAAAGGGCGGGCTATCGATGATGACCACCGAAGCAGATTCGACCAGCCGGGCCAGAATCTGGGTCATACGAACCGATCCCAACAATTCGGCCGGGTTTGGCGGCAGCGCGCCACTCGTGATAACCGCCAGGTCCTTCACCTTGGAGTAGCGAGCCACGTCGCGAATATCCATCTGGCCGCGAAAAACATCGCTCAGGCCGACTTGATTCGACATACCCAAAGCGGTATGAACCCGCGGCCGCCGCAGGTCGCCTTCCAGCAAAATGACCCGTTTGTTGGCCTGGGCCATAACGGCTGCCAGGTTCGAGGCGACGGTCGTCTTGCCCTCACTCATCCCCGGGCTGGTGATGAGAATCGTCTTCAGCGGCTTATCGACGCTGGCGAATTCAAGATTGGTGCGCAAGGTGCGGAACGTCTCCGCCATCGGCGAACGCGGATGGACTGATACATAGGGCGTCCCTTCCTGCTTCACCATCCCCGATTCATTGACCACCGAGCCGATGACCGGCAACCCCAGAACATTGGCGATGTCCTGCGGCGTCTTGAGGGTGTCATCCATGTACTCGAGGATAAAGGCGATCAGACCAGTGACAAGTAGGCCGATGATCGCGCCCAGAGCGATATAGCGCAGCGGGCCGGCCTGAATAGGGGCAGCGGGCGGCGTAGCGCGCTCCACCTGGACCACATTGGGCGTATTTTGCAGACGTGCCAGACGAGCCGCCTCGTAGTTGCTTTGCAAAGTGGAGTAGAGCTGGCGGTAGAGGTCCAGATTGGCCTGCTCCATATTCTCCAGGCCGGCGGTCGTATTCACCGCCGTGGGGTTGTCCTCCAACACCAGCTTGAAATAGGTCTGCTTATACAGATCGAGCAGGAACTGCTTTTGGGAGAGTTGCGTGCGCTTTTCGTTCAGCAGGTTGCGCTGCTCCAGGGTCAGCGGTGGCGGCAACTCAGTCGGCAGCGATTTGGGGGTCAAATCATCAATGTCTTGTTCCAGACGGGCGATTTCGCCCTGAACAGCGAAGATCTTTTGTTCCAGGTCGGCCTTTTGCTCATCGACCGCGCGACGCAGTTCCTCCACGTTGCTTTCGGAACGTTGCTCGATGTTGGCCTCCAGCCGTCCCAGCTCGGTCTCGATCTCGCTGACCTGGAGCTGAAGGCTCTGCTCTGAAGAGGAGAAGCGCGACATCTGCAGCGCCTCGTTATACTCAATGAGGACTTCAACCAGGACGTTGGCCATCAGTGCCGCGACCTGCGGATCTGTATCGCGCACGGTCACTTCCAGCATACCGGTCTCTCTCACGCGAGAGACCTTGATATTCTCGCTCTTGATCGTCTTGCCAACTTTCTGGCTGGCCGATTCAAGGATCGGCTGCGTCCGCAACAGCTCCATGTAAGTCTCAGCCAGCGCTTTATCATTTAAATTATTGCCCTTGCTAACATTGGTGCCGAGCGGCTCCATGACAAGCAATTTAGTCCGGACCATGTATTCCGGCGTTTGATAGATGCTGATAGCGTAACCGGCCCCGCCACCGATCAGCATGCCGATCACCAATAGCCAGGACCACCGCCGAAGCATCTGCCCAATTAATTTAAGTTCCATCTTGCCACCTACCCTTACAACTCACTGACGATATATCTGTCCAGCGACCGCAATCCAAATATCCGAACCCAAGGTGATCTTATTTAACCTGAGTCAGCTAACGTTCCGTCTGTCGGCCGTTTAATTGATACTGCGCTTCCGTCAGCGATCCGGCCACGGCCGCGACGACGCTCTCGATATCGGCCGGTGTCATAGCCGGGAAAAGCGGTAGCGTAACTTCCCGCGCGCCGATCTCCTCGGTCACGGGCAGAGATGGACCGCTCTCTTGCCGGTAATAGCTGAAGCCATGCACAGGCGGGTAATGGATGCTCGTCTGAATCCCTTGAGCTTTCATCGCAGCCATGAATTGCGTCCGGTCCGTCCCCTTCGGCAGAAGCACCGGCCGCAAATGGCAGGAAGGGATGCCGCGTGTGGTGGCATAAGGTATGCCAATCGAGGGCGCGGCCGCCGGCAGGAATTCACGATAGAGCGCATCCAGCGTGCGGCGGCGCGAATTGGCGTTTTCCAGCTTGGTCAGCTGGACACGGCCGATGGCGGCGCGAATCTCGTCGAGACGGTAGTTATAGCCGGGGGCGACGACGTCATAACTCCAGGCATGGCCCTTGTGGCGATCCCAGGTCAGGCTGGTCATGCCGTGCGAGCGGAGCAACCGCAACCGCTCGGCCAACCCGTCGTCATCCGTTATCAGCATGCCGCCTTCGCCGGTGGTCATGTTTTTATTGGCGAAGAAGCTGAAGCAGCCGATCCGGCCCCACGTTCCCAGAGCTTGACCATCCAGGCTTGCTCCGGGCGCGTGGGCCACATCCTCCACAACATCCAGACCGTGTCGCTCGGTCAGAGCCATGATAGCCGGCATATTGGCCGCATGCCCGGCGTAGTGAACGACGATGATCGCCCGCGTGCGCGGCGTGATACGCTCGGCCACGTCCGCGGCCGACAGGCTGAAGTCACTCTCGCCGGTCACGTCGGCGAAGACAGGCGTGGCTCCGGTGTAGCGAACGGCATTGGCCGTGGCGACAAAAGTCAGCGACGGCACGATAACCTCGTCGCCTTGCTTCCAATCCAAAGCCAGTCCGGCCAGATGGAGCGCAGCCGTGCAATTGGTGACGGCCAGCGCGTGTTGGGCGCCGGTGAGCGCCATGAAGTCGGCCTCAAAAGCGGCCGTCACCTCGCCCATCGACAACCAGCGCCGTCGCAGCACTTCGAGGACGGCCGCCTCTTCTTCAGGTCCCAGGTCGATGTCGGCCAGCGGGATTCGCCACACAGATTTCATCGCTTCCATTTCTCATTCACCCCGCCGGTTGAATATGCTTGCCGGAACCATTGGTCGACAGAATAGCCGGCTTGTCGGGCGGCAGAAATAGTGACCGCATCCGATCGAAATCCTCGACCGCCCGCTCGTAATCGTCCGCCCGGCCCAGGTCTTGCCAATAGCCATCGAAGGGGAAACCGGCGACGATCTCGCCCGCGGCGATTAGCCGTTTTACCAGGTCGGGGAAATCAAGGTATTGATTGCGAGGAATGAAATTCAGCACGCGCGGCTCGAACACATAGATGCCCATGCTGACCATGAAGTCATAGGTCGGCTTTTCGATGTAGCCGGTCACGTGCCCGTCGTCATTCTGCTCGATCACGCCCAGGTCGATGTGGACCTTGCGATGGTGCATGGCGATGGTAGCCGCCGCGCCACTGAGCCGATGATGGGCCAGCAGACTGGCCAGCGGTAAGGTCGTCAGCACATCGCCGTTGGCGACCATGAAGGTGTCGTCCAGCCCATCGATCAGTGACAGAGGACCGGCCGTCCCCAGAGGGGCCTCCTCATAGCTATAGGTGATATCCAGGCCAAGTTTACGGCCGTCCTGGAAGAAGAGCCGCAACATCTCGGCCAGGTGCCCCACCGTCAGTACCATCTCGTTGATCCCGGCGCGTTTCATCTGCCGCAGCAGAATCTCCAGAATAGGCATATCGCCGATGGGCATCAGCGGCTTCGGTAAAATGGTTGTGTAGGGTTTGAGCCTCGTGCCCTTGCCCCCGGCCAAAATGACGGCTTTCATAGTCTTGTCCCTCGCCTGTAATCCGGCGCTCTAAATCTCGTACCGTCCGACATGATAAAAATCGATATGTTCGCCTATCCAGGCGACTGTCTCACGCAACCCGTCTTCCAATGAATAGGCCGGTTCCCAGCCCAGCGCACGTCGAGCCAAACCGTTGTCTGACATCAGACGCATCACCTCGGACTTTTCCGGTCGCATTCTCTCCGACTCAGTGATAATCTCAACCGGTCGATTGACCAGACGGACGATCCGGTCAGTCAATTCGCCGATGCTGATATCCGTTCCGGTGCCCAGATTCAATTCCTGGCCAAGGATACCCTCGGCTTGAGCGGCGCGAATGAACCCGCTCACGGTATCGCGCACATAGGTAAAATCGCGTCGCGAATCCAGATTGCCCAGGTGGATACGATCTTCGGTCAGGGCCTGGGTAATGATGGTCGGGATGACCGCGCGGGCCGACTGACGTGGGCCATAGGTATTGAATGGCCTGACAGTGACCGTCGGCAGGTTATAGGAACGATAGAAACTCTCCACCAATTTGTCGGCCCCGATCTTGCTGGCCGAATAGGGCGATTGCCCTTGCAATGGATGGCTCTCGTCCATTGGCGTGAATTGGGCAGTGCCGTAGACCTCGCTGGTCGATGTATGGATCAATCGCTCGACGTCGTGGGTCAGACAGGCCATCAGGACGTTGAGCGTGCCCATAAAGTTGGTCTCGGCCGTCTCCATCGGATGTTTGTAGGAGTAGGGGATGGAGATGATCGCGCCCAGATGAAAGACGAGGTCAATGCCACGCACAGCCCGGTCAATGGCGGCGGTATCGCGCAAATCCCCGGCAATGACCTCAACTTCGCGAATGACGCCCATCGGCAATTGGCGCAGCAAACCGGCATCGCCCCGCGAGTTATAACGCACGAAAGCGCGCACGTTGGCGCCGTCCAGCACCAGCGACTCGACCAGTTGACTGCCGATAAAACCGCCCGCGCCCGTCACCAGAACGCGTTTGCCGCTCCACTCACTCATCTCGGTTGAAATACTCCAGTTTAATTTACCGATCGATCGGATGAAAGCCGGGCGCCTTCATCCGGGATTACCCGACGGAAGATGGGAAGATTTAGCGCGTTTCCATCCTGTTCTGCATAGCCAGGACCCGAGCATGGGCTTCGTCCCATTCCCCGGCCTCCATCAGACGATCCATCTCCACCAGCCATTGATCGAGTTGTGGCCCGCTGCGGTTGATCTGCCCGGCCCCATCTGGTGTTCGGACCGCGTAGACGCCGTTGGATGATAGCCCTCGCCCATCATGGTCAGATAACTGCTCGCGCAAGGCTTCCAGCATATCGGGCAGGACAACCGTCTGCACGCCCGTATTGCGGCAGGCCTGCAGGATCGAATCCCGTTGCGGCCGCCGGATGTTTTCGATGGCGAACAGGATCAACCCGATATCATGGATGCTGACCAGCTGCGGAATTTCATCCGTGCGCCCAAGAACCTGTATGCCCCCGATCCTCGCCCCCTGTTTGCGGGGAGAATCGTCAACCATGCCGATGATGGAAAATACCTGTCCCAACTCCGCCTTGCGCAGCAGATAGACGCCCAGATTGCCGACCTCTCCCGCCCCGACGATGAGAACGCGCTCGCCGACGGTCGAGGATACGCCTCGCAACGTGATCCAATGCTCCGACAGGCCGGTGATGATGCGCATGCGATAGCGCAGGAGAACAAAGCCGGCAAACGCGAGGACACCGCTGACCATGATAAGGCCGGACGGCAGCAAGCGATAACCCAGGTAGGGAATATAAATATCGCGCGGCTGCCACACCAGATTGGCCACCAGCAGGATCAGCGTCGTCAGCCCCGAAGAGGCAGCCAGCGAGAACACGTCATTAAAATCGGCCCACGACCACACCACGCGACCGATACCCAGCAGGGCGTTCACCGCGCTGAAGATGATGGAGATGGCGAAAGCCACGCCCACGGCGATACCCCAGCCCAGCTCCAGCGGCCCATTACTGCGCCACAGCAAGCCCGTGACGGCTACAGCCACGAAGGCTACCAGCCCATCGAGGATGAACCAGGAGAAGTAACGGCTGATAAACTTCGCCAGCGGACCCCAGAACAGGAGATGTTCGGGCACACGTCGCGACTTCAGCGCCGGCAACAGGGCCAGCAGAGTCCAGAAGATCACATCCAAATCTGTCAGGAACGAGCGATGGTGAACGTACAGCAAATCCAGGCGAAGCTTGCTGGGCAGGATGACCTTCAGATATTGGTCGACCACATTGCCCGCCTGCAACATACTTTCCTCGTTGCGATAGAGGACCGATGCCGGGCTGGTGATTCCGGGACGCACAGAGAGCAAAACCTGACGAACGTCATCGGGCCAGTGAGCCACAAAATCCAGGTCTTCCGGCCGCGGCCCCACCAGGCTCATGTCGCCTCGCAATACGTTCCACAATTGTGGCAGCTCGTTGATTTTCGTATCGCGCAGCCATTGGCCCAGTGGCGTGATGCGCGAATCGTTCTGGCCGGTAACCTTGGGGCCACGATAGCTGTCGGCCGTCTCATACATCGTCCGAAATTTGAGAATACGAAACGTACGGCCGTCGCGGCCAACCCGATCGCCCCAATAGTAGATAGGGCCGGGTGAGTCGCGTTTGATTAGAATGGCGATCAGCAAAAAAACGGGGGCCAGGATGATAATGCCCAATCCGGAGATGACGATATCAAGCGTCCGGCGGGCAAAGCCATCGGCCAGCCGAGCAAGTTCAGAAAACCCGGTTGTGAGTTTGACATCGTTTTTATGAGGCCGTTGGGCGATGCTTTCGTTCATGTCTCACTCGTTCGGTCGAATAATGGCCAGGTAGTGGGTGTTAAGAATATCCAACTTTTCCAAGATCAATGCGCCGATCCAGGTCAATGGCACAAGCCGACGCGCCAGTGGCGGGGCCAGGGTGATCCGGTTAAATGCGAACCGGCAACCTCGAAAATAATCCTTGATCTCCGCTGGTCTAATCCCTCGTGTTTGCTTGTTTATTGGGTTGATCCAGAAATCGTACCAAAGGATTGCACCACCGGGGCGCAACACTCGAAGCATTTCACTAGCGACAGTATAGCAGATGCCTTGATCCAAAATCGATGAAAACACCGTGAATTGTAAGATAAGGTCAAATGAATTAGTGGGGTAAGGCAGGTCTGTTCCCGACGCGCAACTCACCGGCAGATGAGGCAAGCGCTCGCGGGCCTGGGCCAGGCGCTCGGGAAGGAGATCGATGCCGAACAAGCGACGGGGATCGGCGCCATAGCTGAGCAGCTCCTGGAGGACCCCACCCGAACCGCAACCAACTTCGAGGATGTCCTTATCGCTGAGGGGAAGCAACCCCTCACGCCGCAAGCCGGACAGGATGGCCCGCTGTCTTCCCTGAATCGCAAACAGATAGGCCGGGTTTGCCGGTGAATACGCGCCGGCTTCCGTCATGTGGGCCAGGCGGCCGCTATAAGCTTGGCGAATACGGGCAGCTTCAGACGTGGACTCAGACCCCGTATCCGATCCGCTCATCTAGCCCTCGCTCCAATAACCCTGCGCCGGATCGTATACCAGCCTCACCGATCCCGCGGCCGGTACATCACGGCGTGACGCGCCACCGGCCAACAGGATGTTCCCGCCGGTAACGAGCGAAAACGACACAGTAGCCACCAACGTAATCGCGCCGGTGAAGATCGTGTTGGAGAGGCCATCAGCCGTCCACCAATGAATATTGGCAACGTCAGCCGTACCGAGGATGTCGAACGTATCGTAATTGCTCGAAATAACCAGGGTCGGCCCGGCCGGCACGGTGGTCGGCGCCCGACCGCTGATGGGCGTCAGGTGGCCAATGATCGGCACGGGGGACTCGGTTACCAGCAACGGCTTGCCGCTCAGGAAATTGTTGATCCGATTGTTACTACCGGTTATCCGACCACTCCAGCCGGGATTGGTGGGCTGAATGACATGAAAAAGCGTGCCCCCACTAATATCCTGGAACGTGCAATGGTCGATCTGCAGGAACGATTCGGCCGATGGCCCACCATCCATGCTGCTGCAAAGAAAGACGCCGCGGTCTCCGGTTGTGCGACCGATAAAACGGCATCTCTCGATTAAGGCCTGACCGTTATCGATCTCGATCGAAATCGAGAACGAAGCGTTGTCCGCCCGGTTATAAAAGAGGCAATCCTTGATCGTATAGCGATTGGACCCACCCGTCCCCAGGTTTAGGAACGTCCCCGATCCCTGGTTATAAAATTGGCAATTTTCGAGGAGAACCTCGATGCTATCCAGGCGGAAATCAACTTGCGGTAAGGCATTGCCCTTTGGCGCGAAGATGCAATTACGGAGGGTGGCACCCCAGGGGGAGTTGCTGTAAGCCACCACATGTCCGGTGGTGTTGGACAGTCCTTTTGCCGCCGTGAAATAGCATCCATCGATAGTAATTTCCGAGCGGATCTGAATAGCCGGGGCGGCCTCAAAGATACAGTTGTACACCTCGACCTGAGTGGCTACCGTCTCGCGATCCTGCGTGATCAATCCACGGCTGTTGCGTGGCCCGAACCAGCAACCGACGAACCGTTGGTATTCCGGATCACCGGCAACGTCCGTCCCCTGAAATTGAAAGGCCCAGGAGGTCGCGCCATCGAAGCGGGTATTCTCGACATGGACCGAGTTATGCGGGTGGCAATACACCAGATGCGATTCCTGGTTGTCATGAAGGTAGCTGTCATAGATATGAAGGCGCTTGTGCCCTTCCGGGACCGTCCAGAAAGCGATGCAATATTGCCACCACGGATGAAGATCGCAATCGCGGATGGTCAGAAACAACTCCCCGCGGCCGCTGTCATTAGCCGAAGCTGGCGCATAGAGGCAATAGGTAAATCCATCGATATCGACGCTTTGCAGGAGGCAGATGTGGTCTACCCCACCCGCATCGAAGTAAACGCCCATAAACTCGAACTGTTCAATCGGCTGGTGCAGATCTTCTTCCAGGCGCATATTGGCCAGCTGGAAATTAACTCCACCGGGGACATAGAATCCGGCATAGGCCTTACCGGTGCCCGGGTTCTGCGCGTTAAATCGCAGCAGTGTCGACTCTCGCCCCTCTCCAAAGATTACCAGATCACCTGTCACCATCAGGCTTCGGCGCTCCGGCTCCAGCACAATCCGGTAGAACTGGGCAGGCCGGGGAACCAGAAGCGGCTTTTTGGCCTCAATGGCCGCGTCGATGGCCGCCTGGAAAGCGACTCGATCGTTAGTCACCCCATCCCCCTTGGCACCAAAGACCGGATCCATGACGCTGATCACGGACGGCTGTCTCGCCGGGCGCAGGGTTGGCGCGGCCATCACCGGCAAGATACGGCCCAATGCGGCCCCGCCCACGATGGCTGCCGTGCCTTGCAAAAACTGCCGCCGACTAATTTGCCCGGCCTTGTTTTCGTTAACCATGTCCTTCATAGTCGACTTCCCTTATCCGGCCGATCATCGAGATGCCTTGTCCGGCTGCGCCCCCGATTGGCGCAGTTTTGAATAATTAAGCAGTCCGGCCAGAAAGCCCAGACCGTAGCTGAGATGGAGGATGGGATGAATGATAAGCAAGCGGGGGGCGTGTCTCCAGCCATGCTCACGGCCCAGGGAGAACGACGCCAGTAGATTCGCCGCCAGGTATAGCCCGGCAATCAGCGCGCCCAGCCAACGAAACGGCCGAAAAAACAGAGCCAGGATCGACGAGCCTATCATGCTCGCGACAAAGGCCGGCGGCGCAAACTGCCTCCAGCGCATCTGCCGCGGATGCTTCTGCATGACGCGCACTTTCCAGTAGCCGTATTGATAATATTGTCGCCATAACTTTGGGAGACTGCTGCGGCTATAGTAGCGTGACCGGATATCGGGTGACAGCAGGATGTGCCCCCCGCTCTTCAGCAGGCGATAGTTATATTCATCGTCCTGGTTGCGCACGAGTTGTTCATCGAACGGCCCCAAACGCGCCAGAGTCTCTCGCCTGTAGGCCGGGAAGGCGACGGTCTCCACCAATGCCGGCCGATCCTTCACCGTGCGGAATGCGGACCCGCCCACGCCGAACCATGAACTCATCGCCAGCGCAATGGCCTGGGCTTCACCCGTCTCGCCCACCGTCTCGATCGGACCACCGACTGCCTCGACGCCATCGGCCAACAAATGCTCCACGCACCGGCTAACATAGTCCGGCGCGATCTCGCAATGGCCGTCGACGCGCACGATAATATCGCCCCTGGCCTGCGCGATGCCGATGTTCAGGCCGGGAGGCACGATATGACGAGGGTTGTCGATGAGCCGCAAATGGGGATAGGCCACCTGCCGGGCGCGAATGACCTCCCGCGTGCCGTCGGTTGACATACCGTCGACAACCAGGACCTCGATTCGCTCGGATGGATAATCCTGGCCGAGAACTGCGCCCAGGCTGCGTTCAATATAAGCGCCCTCATTGCGCACCGGCATGATGATGGACACCATCGGCATCTCGCTCATCCCTTTAGTGTACGCGAGGAATCCGCCCCGGCACGTAAAAAATGAGCAAAGTTAAATGAACAATTTCATTTAGGGAGCCGAGCCGGCCTGTGACGGTCGTTCAAGCCGTGAGAGGATAGCCCGAAATTTGCCGTTAGCCATACGAGGAACCTCGTCAACAGTCTCCAGAACGACGGTCATGTCATCGCCCACGCGATCATGGAGTCGCTGCACGATGATATCGCCGTCTCGTGGGCTATAGCCCTCGGCCGGCACGAAGAGCACCCGCAATTTATCCCAATCTTCCTGAATGATCTGGGCCTCGCGAATATGCGGATCGGCCTTAAAGACGCCATCCAGCCGACCGACATGGCGGCCGTCGCGAGTGATGACCACATCTTCCACGCGCCCATCGATCCCCTGAAGCAGCGGCAAGGTGCGCCCGCAAGAGCATGACTCATCCGTTCGGGTGGCTCGGTCGCCCGTTTGATATCGGATGAGCGGCATATCGGGGTTGAGCAGGCCGGTGGCTATCAGCCGACCCGCCTGCCCGGCCGGGAGCGGTTCATCTGTTGTATCCGCCAATATCTCAATATGACCTGCCTCCGGCCAAATGTGCATATTGCCCATCTCGCACTCGCCGGCGGCCGCGGCGATCTCGGCCATGCCGTAGGCGTCTCGAACCGGGCACTGGAAGGCGGCGGCGATCGCCTCGCGCTGATAGTCGAGCAAAGTCTCGGCATTGGTGATCACAACCTTTAGCGGCGGGGCAACCAGCTTTTGATCCAGCATCTCAAGAGCCAGTCGATAGATTGCCGAAGGATAGCCGAGAAGATAGACGATCCGGTGATCCCTGATGGCCCCCAGATAAGCGGGGATATTCTTTGGGGATAAATGATAAACGGACAGATACAACTGGTGCATGGCCATGTTCCAGACCCAGAAAGGCGGTTTATCCCGCCTGACCGGGGCAACGAGCTGCCCGCCCAGGATGGCCCAGCGATCATGGCGGCCGACACCGTACCAGCGTCGCGATCGCGCCTCGAACAATGCGAACCACGCGCCAAGCGTCTCCTTGCTTAACCACAAATATTGCTGCGTGCCGGTCGTGCCACCGGTGCGTTCGAAGTACATCTCTTCGGGATCGCAATCATCAGCCAAAAAGGCTCGCGGCTCCCGGCGCAAGGCCTCCTTGCTCAGCAGCGGCCAATTTTCCAGCAGGTCAGGCGAGGCCTTGTCGCCGTTGGCACGACGTTGCGCCCATTGCTCCCGATAGTAGGGCACATCGGCCGCCGCCCGTCGCAGAATGGTGGCCAGACGCTCCTCTTGCCAGATACGCCATCGGTCGGCGCTCCATTGCTCGTGTGACAGGAATTCATCAACCATCGACTCAGTGGCTGCGCTATAACGCCAGCGGCTAAGATAGCGGCCGCGAGCGCTGGCGGCCAACACCTTCATAGGATAGGGCAATCGATGGTATATCTTGTACCAGTCAGGCATGTGCCAACTCCTGAAATAAGGTTTCCCATTGTGCCTTGACCTGTTTCCAGGCGCAATCCTCTGCCAGCGCGCGGCCGTTGACCGACAATCGCGCCGCCAGATCCGGTTCATGCAATAGCCGCCGGACGGCCGCCGCCATCGCCTCAGCGTCTCCGTCAGGCGTCAACAAAGCCGTCTCGTCGTCAGTGAGTAAATAGGGAATGCCGCCGACACGGGTGGCCACGATCGGCAAACCAAACGCCGCCGCCTCCACGACGCTGACCGGCATATTATCCACATGGTTGGTGTTCAGATAGATATCATGCGCCCCAAACTCGCGCGCCTTGTCCTCAGGCCCCAGAAACCCGGGAAAACGGATCGCATCGATCAAACCCATCTGCCGGGCCTTCTCCTGAACCTGAACATGCAAGCCCTTCTCTTGTCCGGCCATGGTCAGCGTTGCCGCGGGATGGGTCTGCCGCAGGTTCGCCAATACATCGACGGCCATCTCCGGGTGGTAGATGGCATGAAATGTCCGCATCCACAAGAGTCGCGGCTGAACTTCGCGCCGGTGTCGATAAGGATACCCCTCGATGGCCAGAATATTGGGGATAACCCGGATCCGTTCGGTGATCCCCGGAATCCCTTCGACCAGGCTTGACAGATACCGCGACGGTGCGACGATGGCATCTGCCCGACGCATCACACGGCGAACCCAACCACTTCGGGACATGGCGAACTCCGGCAGAGAGCCGCCATGCAAAACGTAAACCTGCCGCAAACCCAACATCCGGCACAGCAAGCTGGCTGCATCATTGATAACGAAAGCCGGGCCGCTGAATACCTGATGGATGACGAGATCGATCTCATTCCGCCAGGCATAGATCGACCGCAAGGTATCGACCAGGCGCGGCAAGCGGGCCGGAACGTGGGAGGTGACCCGCACCCGATAGCCTTCGCGAGCCAGAGCCTCGGCCAACACCTCCCCCTGTGTCGTCACCCAGCCGGGGTTGACCCCGAGCATGGGCCCGACGATGCAAAGCCGCAAGGAAGTGGTGGATGTGGCCGAAGTTGGAGTGGCTAAAGTCCGGGTATTGGCCATTCTCAATTTCCGCTAAAGAGCGTCTCCCGCCTTTGACGCCGGCAAATCCACACCCCAGGCCTCGGCAAACAAGTTCGCCACGGCCGACTGGTAGGCGCGATAAGTGAAGCGATACGCCGCGGCCGCCCCGGCCCGACTGGCCGCCAGCCATCCATCGGGATCGTCCAGATAGCGAACAACAGCATCGGCCGCCCCCTGAATATCCTCAGCCGCCAAAGCCACGCCCGCGCCGATATCGGCCAGCACCTGTGGAATACTCGACACCGTGCTCGTGATCGGCACCGCTCCTCTGGACATGGCCTCGCTCAGCACCTTGGGCCAGCCCTCCGAGGACAACGTCGGCAACAAGATAAAGTGCGCTGCCGCCCCAAATTGGGCCACCTCAACCGGCGGCCGCCAGCCGTAAAAGATCGTGTTCTGCAGACGGTGCTCCTTCACCCACGCCTCATAGCGCGGCCGATCCGGCCCGTCTCCTACCAACCGGAGCCGGAACGGCACCTCGCGCCGCTGAAGCTCCAGGCCGATTTGCAGGACACGGCTGACTCCCTTGGCGTCATTGAGCGCCCCGACAAACAGCAGTTCAACCGGAAACGTCAGCAGTTTGCCCTCCGCAGCCTGTCGCCCTTGCGAAAGTTCTTCATCCGTCAGAGACGGGTTGTCGAAGGTATGGATATGGGCGGGTTGGTCAGGCCAACGGCCGTTGACGGTCACGACGCCGCGATGTCGATTTTCCCGCAGCCAGCGTCGCTGCAGGGCATATGACCATGAATCACCGCTGACGGGTTGCCAGTTGCCGGCGTACTTCACCCAGCGAAAGGGCGGCCGCTTCGCTCGTCCCAATTGAAACAACGCCAGTAGGCTGATATTGGCCGGACAGCGAACGTGAACCGCGTCGGCCTCTGCCATCTCCTCGCGAATCGCCCGCGCGTATTCGGGATAAACGGCGAGAATGCCCAATTTATCGGTCAGGCTGACGCCTCCGGCCGGTGGAACCGGCCTAAGGCGGATATTCTCTGCGGAATAGGGCAATGCATTTGCCGGGGATGCTCCCGGATAAAGAGTGGCGATGTGGACGATCTCGTCAAACAACTCGGCCAGATAGTCCAGCTCGCGCACGGTCGCCCCCCAGCCCGCGTAGCGGCCGTCTTTCCGATAATGCTCCGTGTGGGACACGATCAACAAGCGCATGAGTCACATCTTATCACGAGCGCGTGGCGTCGGAATGTGAAGGCAAATACTCTCGTAATACACGGTCGTATTCGGCAATTCGCTCCGACCAGGTGGATAGCATGGCCAGTTGGCGCGCGCGTTGCCCCATCTCCCGACAACGATCCTCGTCATTCAGCAAGGACAGGATAGCCTCGGCGGTCGCGTCGGGATCATCTTGCGGCACGCTGAGCCCCGTCTCGCCCTCGCGAATCGCCTCAGTCAACCCGCAATCCCGGCTGACGACGGCCGGCAGACCTGACAACGCGGCCTCCTGAACGACAATGCCGTAGCCCTCGACATCGCCGTCGGCCGCGCGCCGGCTGACCAACACAAACAGATCGGCCGCATTGTAGATCATGGGCAAGTCGGCAGCGGCCACCAGCCCGGTGAAATGTACCCGATCGGCGATCCCCAGTTCATGAGCCAACGTCGCGAACTCTTCCCTCCGGCTAGGCAATCCGGCGATGATATAGTGGGTATCCGGTCGGCCGGCCAGGATGCGCGGCAAGGCGCGGATGACCACGTCCTGCGCCTTCCTCTCGCTCACCTGCCCGACCGTCAGCAAAACCGGCCCCTCGCCGGCAACCCACTTCTGTCGCCAGGCGGCCGCGTCCAGGTCGGGATGAAAGCGCTCCCCATCAGCTGCATTGGGGATCACGATCAGGCGTCGTGGCTGGGCGGCTTCGCGAATCAAGCCCGCGGTGTACTCGCTGACGGCAATCACTGTCGCGGCTCCGGCGATAGCCCGGCGGGTCAGGAATCGGGCAGCCGGCGCATGATTGACAAACTCAGTTCCATGACCGACGGCCACCCAGGGAATACGATAGACCTCGTGGATGGCGGCGGCCGTCAACAACGCGCGACGCCCCGTGGCCACGAGGATGGCCGGGCGGAAACCGCGCACCGCACCGTGGATCTCTCTCAGTCGCTTAACCCACCAACCGGATCCGACTTCTCTCTCTCCCAGTGGCGCGATGGAGAAAGACTGGCAAGCGTTGAAGGCATCGCGCTCGGCGGCCGATATGTAGGGTTGGGGCGAGAGGACCATCACGTTCCAGCCAAATCGCGCCAGGTGGCGTGCCAATTGGAAGGCGTGGGTGCCTATTCCCCCCGGGCCGGGCGGGAATTCGCTGCTCAGCAGCAACAAGCGCGGCCGGCCGGCCGGCGGGTCGTGGGTTTCAATCTCTCTTGCCGACACGTCTGGGTCTACCGCGGCATCCGCTGTTTCGGCCAAACCAACAGATGCTGATCGAGTTCCGGTTCTGTTGGTTTGGGAACTTCCCTGATTTGCCAGAAGGCCAGCGCCAGCGAGAGGGCTAGAGGAATGATCGCCAATCGGGTTGCGGCATGCAACATCGTCGATAACGCCCATACCGCCAGCCCGGCGGAAAGCGCACGACCGATCCCCGGTTCATTTGCCAGATATCGTTTAAGGAGCATCCATAACAAAATCGCCAGGGCAAATATGCCAAACAACCCGTGCTCCCCCAACAGGCGGGTATATTCCGTATGGGCGGCCAGATATATGCCCAGATATTCATATCGATAGACATCCGCCTGCCCCACCCCGACGCCTAGGAACGGATTATCGAAGAACGCCGCCATATCGGCCTCCGCGGCCTCAAAACGACCGGTTGTATCCAGATCAGTAAACCGCTGGGACAAGCCCCCTGCGGTGAACTGCTCCAGAGCCGGGTAGAAGACTGTCACCAGCATGATCGTAAAAACGGCGAACAGGATCACCAGGCGGCCGCGAGCCTTGGGTGTCCTCATCAGATGAAAGCTGAACACCCCCAGAGCCAGAACAAAGCTGTAAATACCGCCACGTGAAAACGTCAGCACTCCTTGAACCAACATGGCCGCCATTGTCAACAGGATCAAGGCTCGCGCGCCCGATGCGCGAGGCATGACGATCAGAAGCATGACGGCGACGAACGCGCCAAACCCCATGACACTTGAAACCTGGTTTGGCCCAAAGTTGCCGCTGGTGATCCAGTTGGATTCACCTACGAATACCAGGGCATCCAGATCGGTGAACATGAAATAGATCGCCAGGGAGGTCACGGACACGATGGGCGCCAGTATGGAGAGCAAAAGGCGAATCGTCGTGTCATAGTTGATCGGCCGCGCCCAGATATAGAGGGCGAACATGCCGATCATCAGGTAACTCGCCAGGTTGAAGCTAAGCGGATCGCGCGCCTCCATGATGCCGAGTTTCAGGATCGTGTAGGCTACGGCCGGCACTAATGTGGCCATGAGCAGCAGAGGCATGACGCTGCGCAGGCGACGGCTTGATGGATTCTGACCCCACTCGACAACCAGGGCGACGAAGAAGATCGCGACGGCCGCGTATTTGGCATATTCCCAAAAGAGATGGGTTTGGGTCATGCGCCACAACACTTCTCCGGCGGCGATATAGCCTACTGCATAAATAACTTGCGACGTACGGCCGAGTAACGCCGCTCTGAGACCGAACACCAACGCCACCAGTCCGTGAATCGTGCCTACCCAGGGCGACATATTCGCGACCAACCCCAAAGGGATGTGGAGAGCCAGGAACAGGATAACCCGCAGGTTGAAAGAATTAGCCAGATCGCGCGCGGGGTTACCCGTCAGTCCGACGGACGAATCGGCGGGCGTGGTTTCTGATGAGTATGAGGATAGTCTCATAGGACTGCTGCCTCCCCGGCCGAAGCCGGCGTGTAGTTCGGTATCTGTGGATAGTCTACCAGCTTTTCGCGGCCAATTGTCAGATTGCTGAAATTTTTACGCCTTGTAAACGGCAGCAACAGAGTCATCGCCATGATCCTGGCGATACGCCTCGCGCCGGTATTTGAGCCACGCAACGTGCCGAGCGTCCGAATGAGCAAAGCCTCGTGCGCCTGAGCCGGGCTGAAATAGCGATACCAAAGATATCCCTCCGTCGGGGCCAGGAATTGGCGACCCCAAACAGAGGATCTGCTGGATGCCCGGGTGACCACCCGGGCCTTGTGCTGTCGCAAGCCGCCGCGGGGCGCGTGCAGATGAATCACGGATGCCCCGGGGTTGAGCGCCAGATGAGCGCCCGACAGGTAGAGGCGCATGCCCAGATCATGATCGGCTCGCTCGCCCTTTTCATAGGCCAAATCGAACAACCCGGATCCCTTCAGGGCGGCCGTTCTGAGGAGGGTGTTATTGGTCGGAAAGACATCGCTCTCGCGAATCAGGCGAAACGACGGCGGCAGTGCGCCCATACCCGTTTCTTCGGCCACGCCACACGAGGCATCAACATCGAACCGGTCCATGAACGACAGATGGCGGGCGATGAGATCAGACTCAATCTCGTCATCATCATCGAGGAACAGAATCGCATCGCCGCAAGCCGCCTCCAGGCCGGCATTGCGCGAGGAGCATTGCCCGGCCTGGTCGCGCCATATGACGCGCAGCGGCAGGTCGGTGAAAGCCGCCGGCCAGTTCGGGTCACGGCCGGCCCCCTGGGTCTGGTCGATGACGATGATCTCCAGCGGCGGGATGGTTTGCTCGCGCAATTGAGCCAACAGCTTGAACAAATGAGGGTAGCGATCGAGCGTGGGGATCAGGACCGACACCGTCGGCGTTTCATCCCGGTTTGGCGTCTCCGGTGGCGACACGGGATCGGGCGCGTGGACAAAGCTGTCGAGCATCGGGACACCTGGCGGTTGCGGCCGGTTAAAGGCGCGGACCGTCTCCGCCAAACCACCCCCGCACCGCCAATTTCGCCAGCAAGCCCAAGCCGTCCACATACGACCGTAGCGCAGCCGCAAGAACCGCATCTCGTCGTCGAGTGACAACGACGGCCGCTCCGCTGCCGGTGCATCCGATGCGGCCAATCCGGCCACGTGGCGCATCAGCGCTCCGGCCCGAATCCAGCGATGGCCCAATTCCAGCGATGCGGCCGCCAACGTCTCGAAGCAAGGATCCGGGCCACCCAGTTTCTCCACCACAACCGCCCGCGCCAGGCAGGCCCGCAAAGAGAGCCGCCATGATGTCGCTACAATGTCGGGGGCGGGATCGCGATTGAAGCGCCAGACGGGATCGACATAGTCGATCAGGCGAGGCAACCCGCCCATCCCCAACTCCAGTCCCGCATGCCAGACGTCGCCGGGTGTTTGCGCCAGTGCCGCGATATAAGCTTCATCGGGCACGCCCAGGGTTGCACCCCGAAATAGGATGAAATCCGCCCCGGGTTCGCGAACTGAGAGCGCCTCGGCCACGTCACGCGGGCGGCCGCCGACCGGATAGACCCGTCCCAGAGACCAGAGCGGTGGGGGGGCACCGGTCATGGGATCGATCCAAACCAAATCAACGCGCATGATCCGCCACCAGTTCCCGATAATATCGATCAAAGGCCGCAATTTGATCCGGCAGTTGAAAGCAGGTCTCCACTCGTTGCCGACCGGCGATGCCCATTTTCTGCCGCAACGCCTCGTCTTCGGCGAGTAGCGCCAGCTTGTCGGCCAGAGCGCCCGGATCACGTCGCGGCACAACAAAGCCGGTCAGCCCGTCGGCCACATTCTCCGACAAGCCGTCGGCATCGCTGGCAACGACCGGCAATTGCATGGCCTGTGCCTCCAGGGCCGCGTTGCAAAACCCCTCCGATACCGCGGCATGCAGAAAGATATCGGCCTGATTCATCTCGGCCATCACCACAGATTGGGGTTGACTACCCAGGAACTGAACCGTGTCCTCCAATCCCATCTTGTGCCGGAGAAAGGCTAACGGCTCCAGATAATCACCGCCACCGATGATGCGATATTCGCAAGGGATGTCGCGTTCGGCCAACAACCGGACCGCGCTCAGGGCATATTCATACCCCTTCTTCCACTCCAGGCGGCCGACGCTCAGGATGCGTAACGACCGCTCCGGCGAAATGGAGCCAAACCGGCCAGCGGTTTTGTCCGGATAAAAATAAGCGGTATCGATGGCCGGTGGAATCATGACGTGGGGTTTGTCGGGTGGGCAACCTCGCCTTAGCGCCCGCTGCCACAAATCCTTGCCCAATACATGGACAGCGTCGACCTCCTCCCAGACCCGGCCATAGTAATCGGGCTGTTGCAGGCCGATATAATTGAGGTCATACCCGCGAAAGCTGACACTGAGGCGACAGCCCAGCGCCTGCTTCAGATAGGTCCGACCGACGGCCACCGTCCCGAACTCGAAATGGAGAACATCGGGAGACAGGGCAATGACAGCCGCGTCCAAATAAAACCGTTTGAACGCCCCCCATCTGTGGTGTTTCCAGGCCGTGCGCCAGTAGCGACCGGTCGCGCGTGGCGCGCGAACCATCGTGGAAAGAAAGGCGGGCAACCAGAGCACGATCGCTATCCAACGCGGGGTATGGGGCCATTGGGTATGTACTCGCCACCGTAAGTCCGGCC